>DATNET010000438.1:0-3593 GCA_035606745.1 Tepidiformaceae bacterium | reverse complement strand
CGGCAGTTCGTTGAGTTCGCGCTTCAGCGGGTCGAGGCTGAGGCCAAGCGCCGCCAACGTAAGTGTGCCCAGGAGGTTACTGTCCCCTGCTTCACCGAAGACAACGTGCGCCGCGCCAATCCGCGTGTCCAGGCGGAAAACTGCCGCGCCCTTCTTTCGCGAAATCAGGTCGCCGTTCGCCAGCTTGAACACTTGCTCGTTCAACGGCTTGATGCCCAGCCGCACGAGCACTTCGGCCGGGACGATGGAATACGTCGCTCCTGAATCCACGAGAAAACGAATTTTCTCGCCCGCGTCCGGCTCAGAAACGTTCGCTACAACGATGTCGACGTGCGTCATGCCCATGTGGCGATCCTAGCGGCCATCATTCCCATTCGATAGTGCCGGGAGGCTTACTGGTGATGTCGTAGACGACGCGGTTTACCCCGTGAACCTCGTTCACAATGCGGTTTGAAATGCGGCCGAGCAGCTCGTGCGGCAGTCGGGCCCAGTCGGCGGTCATAGCGTCATCGGCAACCACGGCGCGGACCGCGACGGCATAGCCGTAGGTGCGGAAATCGCCCATCACGCCGACGCTCTTGGTGTCGGTCAGGACGGCGAAACTTTGCCAGAGCTCGCGGTACAGCCCCGCCTCCTGGACCTCATCCATGACGATGCGGTCGGCGATGCGGAGCATTTCGAGCTTTTCCTTCGTGACCTCGCCGATGACGCGGATAGCGAGGCCAGGACCCGGGAACGGATGCCGCCAAACCATCTCATCGGGTAGCCCCAGCGCTTCGCCAATGCGCCGCACTTCATCCTTGAACAGGAACCGCAGCGGCTCGACGAGTCCGAGCTTCATGTCGGCCGGCAGCCCACCGACATTGTGGTGAGTTTTGATCTTCACGGCGTTAGAGCCCGTGGACGCGCTTTCGATGACGTCGGGATAGAGCGTGCCCTGGCAGAGAAAGTTCGCGCCCTCGATCGCGCGCGCTTCCTTTTCGAAGATGCGCACGAACGTGTTGCCGATGCGGATCCGCTTCGTCTCGGGGTTGGTCACTTCAGCGAGTTGGGAGAGGAACTGTTCCTCGGCTTCCACGTGAATGAGGTTGATCTGTTGGTTGCGGCGGAACGTGGTGACGACGTCTTCGGCTTCGCCTGCGCGTAGGAGGCCGTTGTCCACGAAGATGCATGTGAGCTGGTCGCCGATAGCACGGTGCACGAGTGCCGCCGCCACGGCGCTGTCTACGCCGCCGGAGAGGCCACAGATGACGCGCCCTTCGCCGACTTGCGCCCGGATAGCCGCCACCGTTTCGTCGATGAAGTTGCCCGCGGTCCAGGTCCCGGTGCACCCGCAGATGCGGTTCACGAAGTTCCGCAGGATCTCCTTGCCCCGTGGAGTATGCGCGACTTCCGGGTGGAACTGGATGCCGAAGTAACTCCGCGAAGGGTCCTCCATGACGGCGAACGGCGAGTTGCCGGATTTGGCCACCGAGACGAAGCCCGGCGGCACGGTTTCGAGGCGGTCGCCGTGGCTCATCCATACGTCAAGCTCGCCCGGGAGCCCGGCCAGCAGCGCTGTCTCCGCTGAGCGCTGGATGGCAGCGGGGCCGTACTCCCTCTCGCTGCCGGGGATAACCTTGCCACCGAGTTGGTGGGCCAGGAGTTGCATCCCGTAGCAGATGCCGAGCACGGGCAGCCCGGATTCGAACACCCACTGTGGCGCCAGCGGCGAGCCATCGTCGTACACGCTGTTGGGCCCGCCAGAAAGGACGATGCCGCGCACGTCCATCCCCGCAATGCGGTCCGCAGCCGCGTCGAATGGGAGCAGTTCGCAATACGTGTTGAGTTCGCGAATACGCCGCGCGATGAGCATGCTGAATTGCGACCCGAAGTCCAGCACCACGATCGTTTCGTGGCCCTTTGCGGGGTCGGCTGCGGCTGCGGAATGGACGCTTTCGGAAGAGGAGGCGACAGTATCTTCTGACAACGAGGCGTTACCCATAGCTGAGGCTACCAAAACGCCCGTATCCGGTCTACGAATTCGCGATGCAAACCGAACAATTCCCGCTCTCCCCCGAGGCGCTCGCACGCTGCGTGGCTCAACTCCGCGCTGGCGCGCTCGGCATCCTCCCGACCGACACCGTCTACGGGATCGTTGCCGACATCCGGAGCGACGATGCTGTCCGCGCACTCTATGCAGCGAAGGGCAAAGGCACGGCCTCACCGCTCCAACTACTCTTCGCCCCGGACCTGGCCGAGATTGGGCGGTTCGGGGTCCTGAATCGCGCGTCACAGAGCCTCCTTGATGCCTTCGGCCCCGGCGGCTGGACGATCATCGTGCCGGCCGTCCCCGGTTGGTCGAGCCCCGCGCTGGCAGGGGGGGCTACCGTTGGCGTGCGTATTCCCGATGCCCCAGCGGTGCACGACCTTGTGGGAGCGCTTGGCGGGCCGCTTGTCGCCTCGAGCGCGAACCGCCACGGCGGGCCGAGTCCCACCACTTGTGTCGAGGCTTCCGTGCAGGTGGGCGCATCGTGTGCCTTTGCCATTGACGCTGGCCCGACCGTCAGCCAGCTGGATTCGACGGTTATCGACTGCTCATCGGACGAGGTCCGCATCGTTCGCGAGGGAGCGATAGACCGCCATCAGGTGGCCCGTATACTGGGATTGAGCGACATCCCCGTGCTCAGGAGCGTTCGACTTTGAAACTCGCTTTTGGCGCGGACCACGCAGGCTTTGCGTTAAAGCAGCACCTCGTCCAAACGGCCCGCGCCATGGGGCATGAGGTGCTCGATTTCGGTACGTACAGCCTGGAGAGCGTTGATTACGCCGATTACGCGGAGCCGGCCGCGCGCGCGGTCGTCCGGGGTGAAGCGGAGCTGGGCGTCGTGATTTGCAGCAACGGGGTGGGAATCAGCATCACCGCCAATAAGGTGGTCGGTGCCCGTTGCGCGCTGTGCCACACAAGCTGGGCTGCCGCACGCGCGCGCCAGCACACCGATGCCAACATGCTCGCCCTCGGGGGCCTTGAAGTTGGCAACGCCATCGCTGACGACATCCTGATGGCGTTTCTCTCGCCACTCAACTCGTTCCAGGGTGGCCGCCATGACCGTCGTCTGGAGAAGCTGCGCGACGTCGAACGGCGTGGGATAGCGATGGCTGACACTGGACCCGTTGGCCTCCGCTCGTGACTCAAGCGCAGTCGATCGGCAAGAAGACCGTGCGGGACATCGAAGTGGCCGGCAAACGTGTGCTGCTTCGCGCCGACCTCAATGTGCCACTGCAGGATGGCGCCGTCACCGACGACACGCGTATCCGCGAAGCCATCCCGACCATCCGCTATCTGCTCGACCACGGTGCAGCGGTAATCGTCTGTTCACACCTTGGCCGCCCTAACGGCGTGGACGAATCGCTGTCCCTCGCGCCGGTCGCTGGACGGCTCTCCAACCTGCTCGATATCGACGTCTGGTTCGTTGCCGAATGCGTTGGGCCGGAAGCTGAAGCGGCGGTAGCGGTGCTGAAGCCTGGAAGCGCGTTGTTGCTGGAGAATTTGCGCTTTCATCCGGGAGAAGAAGCAAACGACCCGGCGTTCGCACGCCAATTGGCGTCGCTCG
>DATNET010000431.1:0-3067 GCA_035606745.1 Tepidiformaceae bacterium | reverse complement strand
ACCGCTGGTCGTGGAGTCGGGCTCGGCGTCGGGCTCGGCGTCGCGGTTGCCGTGGCGCTCGGGGTTGCCGTGGCGCTCGGCGTCGCCATTGGGCTCGGTGTGGTCGTGGCCAACGTACTGCCGCTGCCGCTGTCGTCGATGTCGCCGAAATCCGTCGTCCATGCCGTCGTGATGCCCGGGAACGTATGCGCGCCGACGCCAATCACCACGTAGCTCTGCGCCAACGCAAAGTACTGTGGATTCACCGACCCATCGAGGTTCGTCCCGTTGATGTTCCAGCGGTGCCCCGCCGATCCCATCCACATATTGAAAATGGTTTGCGGGTCCGCACTCCCGTAGGCGATGTTCTCAGATGCTCCCCACGGTGACGGATAGCCACAGTCGACCGGGCGGAGAGGGCCGTTGTAACCGGTCACCGGCACCGGCCAACGCCCAAGCGAATCCTGGTGCGAGAACGGCACCTGATCGGTCCCGTAGGCGCTCGGGTCGGCCGATTTCCACGCGGCCGCCCGGTCGAGGCTCGGCGAGAGCGTCAGCGCCGCCAGTCCTACCTGCGCACGTGCCCCATTAATCAGGTCGACCATCTGTTGTTCGGCCGGCGTCACTCCCGCTTCGGTGGTGTCGCAATTCGTGAGGGCGTGCGCCACCGGTGCCCGGCCGCCGGTCCCGGCGACGAGCCCCGCCACCAGCAACAGCAACCCCAGAGCTCCGCCCAACAACCAAACGGAGGGCCGGGAACTCGGCATAGGCGAAAACTTGGGCAAGCGCATCACCCAACCGTATCGGTGTCTCACGTAACCGAAAACCCTGGACGGGTCGCCCACAACATTCCGAACCCGGCGTATCGGTGGCTCGCCCGGGCGCCCCACGGGAGTCGAAAGCCACGGCCCACCACTTCCGCACGAGTCGCTGAAGCCGATGCACACTGCCCGCGCCGCCCTGCCAGCCTTGCAACCCCTTTGTTAGTCATCCCCGCGAGCCGGAAACGCGGGCAGCTCCCTTCACGCCAGATACTGCGCTGGCGCGATATTTACGCGACGGAGTGATAGATGCCGAAGTCCATCGACCCAATCGCAATGCTCAAGGAAGACCACGATGAAGTGAAGGCGCTCTTCGACAAGTTCGAGAGCGCGAAGAGCGCTTCGCCCAAAATCAAAGCCGCCCGCCAGGCGATCATGGAACTGAAGATCCATGCCGCCATTGAAGAGGAAATCTTCTACCCCGCGTTCGGACAGCACGAAAAGCAGTACGAAGACATCCTCCTCGAAGGGGAAGAAGAGCACCACGTCCAGCACGTGCTGATCGGCGAGTTGGATGGCATGGATGACAACGACGAACACTTCGATGCGAAGTTCACCGTCCTGGCAGAAAACGTCCGGCACCACATCAAAGAAGAAGAGACGGAGATGCTCCCCAAAGCGGCAAAGATGCCCGGGGCGCTGCTGACGGATCTCGGTGAGCAAATGAAGGAGCGAAAAGAAGCCCTCAAGAAGGAGCTTTCGAAGGCTCCCCAGCACGCGGGCGCCCGTTAGCGACGGCCCCGGGCACATCGATGCGGCCACGTACGCCGTGGCCGCACGAACCCGGATACCGGCGACCTATGTCCGATGACCTGCCTGCCGGAAGTGGCCAGGAGGCCGACCCCACGTTGTTGAGCCCTCAGGAAGCGCTCCTTTTGCGGCTGGTCCGCGACGGCTGGACGGTGGACGAGATGGCTGCCCACGTTGACCGGCCGCCAGCATTCGTGCGGGCCACGCTGCGAGCACTCGCGCACCGGTTACGGCGCTTCTAGGAGCGAGCACGTCCGCTCAGCAGCTTGCATCGATCACGACGACGACGACGACGACTCTTCTTCGTGTTGCCGATCCAGCTCGTCCTCGATGGCAGCGGGCGTGACGTTCTTTTCCAGCTCCACAAGCTCGCCCAGTTCGTCCTCGCTTCGTGCCACATCGAGCCCGAGATGGCCCGCGATCGCTTCCGTGAGCCGCAGCACCAGCGTGAGTTCATGCTCCGTCAGCAGGTTTGTATGCAGGTCGAGGTCCGATCGCCGGTCGGCCAGTGCGGCACTGCGGTTCTGGCTGATGAGCACGAACGTGGAGAGGAAGATACTTTCGAGGCTCACGACCATCGTCAACAACCCGAATGGGAAAGGGTCGAAGGCGGGAAGCCCTGCCACGCCAAGGTTGAAAATCATCCACACCAGGAACCACGCCGCGTGGATGTAGACGAAGATCATCGTCCCCGAAAACAGCGTGAGCCAGTCCGCGGCCTTCTCCTGCACACCGCGTGCGGCCTCCGCTTCCTGGTGCTTTTCGAGGAGCGATCGAATGTTCTTTTCGACGACGGGCGCCACCTGAGATGAGCTGTCTGATGCGTTCATGGAATGCATCGTAACTGGCGGCTATGCCGTTTTCGCCTCAGATCGCAGGGATGAAGTGTGGCGCGAGCGCTGCATTAACGCCGCTGATCATCCACGCTTCCACTCGTTCGGCGGACCAGCCGTAGCGGTCGCGGAGGAGCAGGCCCAATTCGAAGTCGGTCATCGCCGCCATCGATTCAACGATGTCGCGGGTGGCATCGTCGCCAACCACAAAGAGCACGCCGATCTGCTGAAGGTGCTGGACCACCCGGGTGGCTCCAGCGAGGTGGCGGACGTGCCCCTCCGCCAGCACGCGCGCCAGCTCCGGCTCGTCGGCCGCCGCGCCAACCACTACCCGCACGATGTCGCCACACGTATCAAGGATTGACGTTGTAATGCGTGCGCCAAGCGACACCAACAGACCAGGGTCGCCCGAGGCCATGGCCGCCCTCGCAAACTCCGCCACGCCAGCCTCGCCGTCGATGAGGTCGTTGAGCCTCAGCAGCAGCGCGCTCTTCGAACCGATGCTGTCGTAGACCGTCTGCACCGAGACATGCGCGGCGACGGCGATGTCCTTGATCGTGGTCGCGCCATAGCCTTTGGTGCCGAAGAGGGCACGGGTCGCCTGGAGGATCTCTTCCCGGGTCTGTTCTGCCTGGCGCTCGCGCCGTCCTTTGCGCCGCGGCTCCGTCACGCTGGACAGTCTAG
>DATNET010000422.1:0-2704 GCA_035606745.1 Tepidiformaceae bacterium | reverse complement strand
ACGTACTTGACGAGCGGCGCGTAGGTGAGGATCAGGCGGTCCCGAAGCGCTTTGTCGTCTTTGTTGGTGCTGAACTGCCGCCAAAGCGACTTGGTTTCTTCGGCCTCGGCCACCCGCAGAGGATACGCGGTGTTTCGGCTTACCTGAAAGCGCGGAGAGCGAGCGAGGCCAGCCAGATCGCAAGCGCGGCAGCGGCGAACGCGACGATCCAGCGTCCCGCCTCTCTCCCGGCTCCGCGTCCGGCCGCAAACGCTACGCCCGCGAAGGCCACCGCCAGCAGGGAAAAGAGCGCACCCATAGCCGGCCGCTGCCTCACGCGGAGAAGGATCGCAAAATCAGCCGGGCTACAATCCCATGAGCCCAGGGGCGTAGCTCAGTTGGTAGAGCGGCGGTCTCAGCGTTTGCGAGTCCGGCCCGCTTCGCGGGCCATGATGACTCGCAAACGGGAGGTGTCGATCCAAGCCTGCGTAAGCCCGACCCGGCAAAGCCAGGTCGGGCGGCGAAAGAAGGCCGGGCTACAATCCGGCGAGCCTAGGGGCGTAGCTCAGTTGGTAGAGCGGCGGTCTCCAAAACCGTAGGCCGGGGGTTCGAGTCCCTCCGCCCCTGCATCACCAGACTGGCGAAAAACCGGCGTGAAAAACCGGCGTGTATACATGCACTTTCAGCACGTCCGTTCCGGTTGCCAGGTCGCGCGCCGGACTTGCCGGGAGTTCCTACGACGGGAGAAAGCGGACCTGGGTAGGCTCGCGAATGAGGCGTTGTCTCTGCGGGACGGTTGATTAGGTGGATGCGGCAGATCTGGGTTGGCGTCGGCTTGGCGCGCTGCTGGTAGAAGCTGGCTTGGTCAGCGAGCACGATCTGGTCGAGGCGCTCACCGAGCAGAAGCGCTCGGGCCAGCGCTTAGGCGAGGTCTTGGTCGCACGCGGCTTCGTTTCGGCTGCGGCGGTCGCGAATGCGCTCGCCGAGCAGCGTGGCAGCTTCTTGAAGACTGAGTACGGCTTCGGGACGGGGTTACGCGCACTCATGGGTCGAAGCAACGTGCCGGACTCGGAGGCCACGCCACCAGAGGTGCCCCCGTTATCTCCTTCGGAGCCTCCCGAGCGTGCGGTTGGAGACACTCCAGCGGTTGCCGTTGACAGCACGGCTTCCGCGAAGAGAGTGGAGGCCGAGCCGGCAGTTTCCGAGGGGTCGGAGAGGTCGGCCGCGTGGACGGCAGCGCCACCACCGGCCGAAGCCACGCAGGCGAGTTGGTCGAAGCAGCGACGCGAGGGCAGTCCTGAGGCGCAGGGGCAGCCACGTCCGGATCTCGGGCACCTCCTCTTTGTGCCCACTTATCAGGGCTATCTGCTCATGCAGCGCAGCGGCAGCGCCCCGGCCCTCGGCGAAGTACTCGAGCTCCCGGACACCCCGGGCGTTCGACTGGTGGTCGCCAAGCTCGCGTTGTCGCCCCTGCCCCAGGACAAACGAGTCTGCGCGTACCTGGACAACCTCTAGAGGTGTGCCGCGTATACGCGGCACACCTTGCATCGCGAGCGCTAGCGCGCGCCGAAGTCCACGTCCTTCGTCTCCACGGCCCCGGCCGTGCGCCCGGGCGCCTTGTGGTTGCCCCAGTACATGTTCGTGTGGGAGATGACCTGGTCCGGCGGCGGCGCTCCCCACTGCGTCAGGTCTTCCGTTGTGTGCGCGTCGCTGACGAGAGTCGTGTCGTACCCCCGCACAAGCGCGCCGTGAAGCGTCGAGCGAATGCACTCGTCGGTCTGCGCGCCGGCCACGAGGAGTCGTCCGACTCCGAGCTCGGACAGCACCGTCTCGAGCGTCGTGGCTTCAAACGAATCTGGATAGCTCTTGTCCACGCGCGGCTCGGTGTCGGCAGGCTCTAGCTCGGGGACGATCTGCCAGTCGTCGCTCCCTTGCGGGAGGCCGTTTTCCTCGTTGTGCTGGACCCAGACCACGGGCACGTCCGCCTCCCGGGCCTTCTCGACGAGACTGCCGACATTCGCGACGACCACGTCGCGCTCGTGCGCTTCGCCGACCACGCCGTTCTGCACGTCGACGATCAGAACTGCGGTATTGGGACGGTTCTCGAGTGTCGCCATGATTTCCCTCTCCTTCGCGAACGGGATGGGATGTGAGTATTCGAACCCAGCCGCAAAACCTAGTACACGCGGGGTCTCGTCGTTCAGGAATCCTGCGCCGTCCTTTCGAGTCGGGACCGTGGCAGCAGAAAAGATGGGCCACTCGGCCCATGGCGGTTGGTTTGGGGGTGCTGTTGAGTTAGCGGGTGAAGCTTCTGCGGCTCCTTCTACTCGCTTCGCTCGCTTTCGCCGTCTCCGCGGGGACGCCGAAGCCGGCCGAGACGACCCACCTGAAGCTCATCGTCGGTGTCACCGACGACACCGCCAAGTGGATGAACCGGCAGGACGGAATCGTCGGCGTGCATCGCGACCTCCGCCTCATGGCGGTCCGAGTGACGATTCCCTGGAAGTCCGGACAGGTGCGGCCGACGCGGCTCCAGCAGGTCTACCTTCACCGGATCGCGAGGATGGTGCAGCTGAGCGACCGCGTCGTGCTCGCGGTGTACAACACCGCCCGCTACGCACCGACGACCGCTCCCCTCCGGAAGCAGTACTGCTCGTTCCTGGGCGGCGTCGTTCGGCGCATCCCGCTCATCCACGACGTCGAGATCTGGAACGAGGCCAACTCG
>DATNET010000385.1:0-2447 GCA_035606745.1 Tepidiformaceae bacterium | reverse complement strand
CGGGTACAGGAAGGCGGAGCCATCGCTGAGATGGTCGCCGCTGCAGAAGCCGAACGCGAAGGCGCGATTGAGGAGCCGCCGGCGGCGCCGGTCGTCGGAGGCGGTTAGGTTCGCGTCATCGTGGCGCACACCGTCGCGGGGCTCGCGTGCTTCGCGGGGCTCGAATCTCGGCTTTCGGCTCCGCCGGGTGAACTCTAACGCCAACGGTTTCTGTAATACGTTGGAATTACGGCCCAGCTAATTGATGCAAATGCAATCGTATTATCTTGCGGCGCTAAAAGCTTTAGCGCAACGCTAAATGGTAGTGGTTGCTACCACCACGAGCGGAGGGGGCGTTCCGGTTCGGGAACAACTCGTCCTTGTGGTAACACTATCGGTTCCAATAGAATCCGCCCCGCAGTTCATGCAAAGGCACGGTGCCCATGACCGCAGCGACGGCGCTTCTCCAGGTACGCGATGTAACCATTACGTTTGGAGGCCTTGTCGCGCTCGATTCCGTGTCTTTCGATGTCCATGAAGGACAGATCGTTGGCCTCATCGGCCCGAACGGTGCGGGCAAAACCACGATGTTCAACTGCATCACGCGGCTCTATAAGCCTGACCGCGGCAGCATTGTGTTCGCCGGCGACGATCTGCTTCGTGTGCCAGCGCACGGCGTTGCGAGTCGCGGCATCACGCGCACATTCCAAAACCTCGCGCTCTTTCCGTCGCTCAGCGTCATCGACAACGTCCTTGTCGGCCGGCACCACCTGCTCAACGTCGACCCGTTGTCGTCCGCCCTCCGGCTGCCTCATGTCCGGACAAGAGAACGCGCTGCGCAGGAACGGTGCGACGAAACGCTCGAATACATGGGTCTCACGCCTTACCGCGATGCCGTCGTCCGGTCGCTACCGTATGGCATCCAGAAGCGGGTCGAGACAGCGAGAGCACTCGTTGGCGAGCCTCGACTCCTGCTCCTCGATGAGCCAGCCGGAGGCCTCAACCACGAAGAGGTGGGCCGCCTGGGCGATGAGATTCGTGCGCTCCGGGACCGGTTCAAGCTGACGATCCTGCTGGTGGAACACCACATGAGCCTGGTCATGGGCATTTCCGACAACATGGCGGTGCTCGATTTCGGAAAGCGCATCGCGGGGGGCACGCCGGCCGAAGTTCGCACCAACCCGGCCGTCATCGAGGCCTACCTCGGGGAGGACGACAGCGACGACGGCCACCCTGCGGCCCCGGCTACCGGAGGCCACGCAGATGCTTGAAATCACCGGTGTCCGCGCCGCCTACGGGCCGGTGGTGGCCCTCCACGACATCTCCATCAGCGTGCCGGACAAGACGATCGTCACGCTGCTCGGAGCAAATGGCGCGGGCAAATCGACCACTCTTCGAACGGTCACGGGGTTACTCAAGCCGCTCTCTGGCTCGATTCGCTACAACGGCTGCGAGATCAGCGGCAAACCGCCCGACTGGATCGTCCGCCAGCGCATCGCGCACGTCCCGGAAGGCCGCCAGATTTTCGCCACGCTCAGCGTCGAAGACAACCTTGCACTCGGTGCATACTCCCGTTCCGACAAGGAGGGGATAGCGTCCGACACCAGGCGCGTCTTCGAATACTTCCCCCGGCTGCTTGAGCGACGCAAACAGATCGCGGGGACGCTTTCGGGTGGCGAACAGCAGATGCTCGCGATCGGCCGCGCGCTCATGCTTCGGCCCCAGCTCCTCTGCCTCGACGAGCCCAGCCTTGGGCTCGCGCCACTGATCGTGAGGGATATCTTTCACATCATTAAGACGATCAACGAGGAGGACGGGGTGACCATCCTGTTGGTGGAGCAGAACGCCAAGATTGCGCTCTCGATATCGAACTTCGGGTACGTGCTGGAGACTGGCCGCATCGTCGTCGCCGAACCTGCCGACAAGCTCGTCGCCAACGAAGCGGTCCGCCGCTCGTACCTGGGCTATTAAGATGGAAGTCTTTTTCAGCCAACTTGCCAATGGGTTGAGCACCGGCGCGCTATTCGCGCTGATGGCCCTGGCGCTCGTCTTCATCTTCCGCTCCACCGACATCGTCAACTTTGCGCAGGGCGAAATGGCGACGTTCGGCACGTTCCTTGGCTGGTCCATCTCGCGCCCGCTCTCGTTTAGCTGGATACCGCTCCTCGCGATCGACGGCCACCTCAACCTCGTCACGTGGCGTCCTGAACTGTTCGGGATGACGCTTTCGTTTGGGACCGCAAACGAAGGAGTAACACGCATCGGCTACATCGTTGTCTTCGTGATCACGGTAGCGATCTCGTTTGTGATCGGCGCGCTTATTGAACGCTTCATCATTCGCCCAAGCGAGGGCAAGAACATCCTCAATGCGGTGATCGTGACATTGGGACTCTTCGTGCTGTTCAACTCCCTGTCCGTCTACCGTTACGGCCCGTCGCCCAAGGTTTATCCTTCCCCGTTCGATGCGG
>DATNET010000354.1:0-6297 GCA_035606745.1 Tepidiformaceae bacterium | reverse complement strand
CGGACAGGAGGTCTCTACTTCCCGAACGACGCGGCGCGCCGCCTGTCACCGGCCAACATTCAGTTCCGCGAGTGGATCGACTCCGGCCGCATCGGCGACGTGCTCACGGCCCACTGCAGTTTTCGGGCAGGATTGCCGCAGGCCTGGCCGGGGTCGATGTCGCCGGGCTGGTTCACCGACCTGCAGCGCGCGCCCGGCGGGGCCTTCATCGACCACGCCGTCTATCACATTGATGTGTTGCGCTGGCTCTTCGACGCCGATGTGGCCTAGGTCACGGGTATGGTCGCGAACGTGCGCCACCAGGACATCCCGTTCGAGGACTATGGTCACGGCGTCTTCCGCTTCACCAACGGCGCCGCCGGCACCATCGAAGACACGTGGACGTCAAACCCGGGCGCACCGCGTGAGGTGATCGAGATCGTCGGCACGAAGGGTTCACTCATCATGGATTCGGCGACCGGGAAGATGGCCGTCAACGGCGATTTCGGCGTGAAAGGCTGGTTTCTCGCCTCCCCGCCGCCCGCCAGGGGTGGCTTCATGCGGCACGTCGTGCGCTGTATGGCTGGTGACGAGGAGCCGATGTCGTCCGCGCAGACTGCACGCGACAACCTCGCCGCCTGCCTCGCCTTTTATGAGGCCGCGCGCACGGGAACGACAGTCCGGTTGAGCCCGGCTTGACCGCGGTGCGAATTGGCTGAAGGCGGCCACCAACCCGCGCTCATCGTCGCGAAGCTCGGAGATTTCGGCTCGGCGGCGCTGACTGCGCTCGGCCAGGCGATTGCTGACCTTGAGGCGCCGGTCATCGGGCTGCCAACTGGCCACACGCCTGTGCCCGTGTACGAAGAGATGGCGCGCCAGTCGTTTGCTTTCCCGCCGCGGACAGCGCTGTTCGCAATTGACGAGTACTGCACCCCCAGCCCGCACCCGGGGACGAACGCGACGTTCTTCGAGCGATACCTGCCGGCGTCCAGGTTCCCCGCGACCCGAATTCCGCGCCATGACGCCGCCAACCCGGATGTCGAAATTTCGGAATTCTGTCGCGGAATTGTGCTCGCTGGCGGGTTCGACGTAGCGGTGGTAGGCATCGGCATGAACGGGCATATCGCGTTCAACGAGCCGGGCAGCGAGCCCACGTCAGCGTGTCGCGTGGTCGCGCTCAGCGCGGAAACGCGCGCCCAGGTGGCCGGCGAATGGGAGACTGTGCCAGCCCGGGGAATGACGGTGGGGATGGCGCAGATCCTGGCCGCCCGGCGCGTTATCTTGCTGGCGCGGGGCGAAGCGAAGGCTGCCATCCTCGCGGCTGCGCTCTCCGGGCGTGTGACGACCGGCCTCCCGGCGTCGCTTTTGCAGGGCCACGTGGCGCTCACGGTCGTCTGCGACAGCGGCGCGGCGAGCCGTCTTTGAAAGGGCGTCACACCTCAGGACTCCGCCTGAGGACGTGTAGGCTGGCGGAGGGATCAGAGAGGACAGGACGCCTATGCGGCCCCACCCAGAACATGATGCCGTGAGCAGCGCAGTGAGAAGCTGGTTTACAGCTTCGACGCCCGCGATCGGCCTTTCGGTCACCTCGACGAGCTACGGCTTCCTCACCGACTCGGACCGGGCGAATCGCCGGCGCCTCGTCCTGACCCTGGATGCGCTCGACGGCGTTTCGGACGCGCTTGCAGCGGCCGCCCGCTTTTACGGTACGCAGGCATTCGATGTTTGGGTCGATGACCGCTTGAGGGCAGAGCGGCTGGCGCCTGCGCTGGTTTCAGCAGGGCTGGAGCCGGCCCAGGAGACGGTTGTCCTGGCGCTCGTTGGACCGATCGACGCCGGGCCCGGGCCATCCGATTTGGCCGTCGAGGACGTGGTCGATGCCGAACAGCTCGAGGAGTGGGCAGAGGTGAAGATCCGGGGCTTCGCCGACGATGAAGCGCTCCCGGCCCCCGCACGAATCCAGGCCGAGGTGGCTGAACGACGGGCGGAATGGGCCATCTGCCGGTTCCAACTGGCGCGTATCGGCGGCGAGGCCGTCGCCGTCCTTGCGCACTACACCGGCCAGGACCAGATGGTGTTCAACCTGGCGACACGGCTTCCGTTCCGGCATCGTGGCATCGGCCAATCGCTGCTTGCGCGCTGGAGCAGGGAGGCCGGCCCGCCAGACGTCCGCTCACATCTCATCAATTGCGATGATGGCGGGCCGGCCCACGCGCTCTATCGCCGGCTGGGTTTCACAGACGAGGTGTATTGGTACCGCCGCTACAGTCCCGGCAAGTGAACTCGGGCCGCAGCATTCGAACGACGGGAGCCACCGCACGGCGGGCGGCGCGATGCGTGTGATTGGTGGCATGCCTTTCATGCCGAATCGTAGTCGAGATTCGGCTGCGAATCCCTTCCATTCGTCGCGCGCAACATGTATCGTGCGCCGAACGTAAAGCCAGAATAAAGGCTGCGCGGTACACGTTACGGGCTGGCCGATGCGTGGGTGAACTGCCAAACATGCGCGCACGGCCGGGCGGAACACGAGCTAAAAGGAGTGTTGTATGAGATTCAGACTTCGCAAACGCCTCATCGTGGCGGCCATTGTCTCGGCGGCCATCATCCCGGCGATGTTGATAGGCGCCAGCAGTGCCCTCGCCGACGGCGGAAGCGGCACCACCATCAATGCGAAGGCCGGTGCCGGTGAGAGCGGATATTCGGTCAACGCATTTCTTCCACAGAAGCTCACGGTGCAGACCGGGACGACCGTCAACTGGTCGTTCACCTGGCCTGAGCCGCACATGATCGTCCTCGATAACGGCCTGACTCCGGCCGACTTGAGCGGCCCAGAGCCGCCGGCGGACACCTCGCCATTCGATTTTGATGGCGTGCGCAAGTACGTCTACTCAGGCGAGTTTTTCGGCCAGCAGGTTAACGGGCCGACGTTCGCGATCAAGTTCGAGAAAGCCGGGAACTACAACATCGAGTGCCTCATCCATCCGGGCATGACGGGTACCGTCACCGTTGTTGACAGCGGGACTGCGGACACCCAGGCGACTGCCGACGCGCGCAGTCAATCGGAATACGCGACCGCCATAACCGCCATGAAGACTGCCGCGGACGCAAAAACCGCGCAGCCCACAAAGGTCACTGCTCAGGCCGACGGCTCGAAGCTGTATCAAGTGGACATGCTCGACCAGGTCGCCGGCGTTGGCGGCACATTCAATTACATCCAGCAGTTCTTCCCGGCAGCGGTAAACATCACCGCTGGCGACAGCGTTGAATGGAGCAATCCAACCCTCAACACGGTCCACACCGTGACCTTCAACGTGGACAACAGCGGACTCGACCCGAATACCACGGACCCCTTTGAGGTGCCGCCTGCGGTGCCTGCAAACAACGTCTATGACGGAGGCACAGAGTTCGTCCACAGCGGCATTCTCGGTGGCTCCTCCGGCGATGGGCCGGATGACCCGAACAGCGCGCCGAACCCGACGACGTTCACCCTCAAGTTCAGCAAGGCGGGCAGCTATTCGTACATTTGCCTGCTCCATGGCGACCAGGGCATGACGGGAACGGTCAATGTGGCCGCGCAAACGACGCCGCCTCCGACGGCCACGCCTTCGCCGACCGCAACGCCGGCCAAGACCGCCACCGGGACCGTCCCGCTTCCGCCAAATACGGGTAGTGGCACAAACAGCGGCGGCACGAGCGCGAGCCTGTGGATGGCGCTCGGAGTATTGGCCGCACTCTTCGCCGTGTCCGGCGGCAGCGTGATAGCGGTCAAGCGACACAGCTAATCGGCAGGCCAACCACGTAGCAGAGAGGCGGAGGATTCGTCCTCCGCCTTTTTCTTGTCCTTCGTGTCGATCCATGCGCGGCTGCGGCTGGGCCGGGCGGTGCCGTTCTGGGCCTTCACCAGCGAATGGTAAGGCGGCATGGGAACTATTTGGCGCGCATCGGCGTCTTGTAAGTACCATCAGATCCGGAGCGTGCCATGCCATCGGTCTTTCGCGTCGTCATGAGTTACAAGTTCGTGGTCGTTTTAGGCCTCGCTGTGCTGGTCCTTGCCGCCCTGCTGCAGGGCTGCAGCGGAAACTCGAAGCCAACGCCCGGAAGAAACGGGGCGAAACCCGCCAACGCAACCGCGGATGTCGCGGTGCCACAACTCGGGTACTGCCCTCCGCCAATCGGCACAGCAACTTGCAACTTCGCCGCCCAGGCCGAGGGGTGGGTCCAGGGCGCTGATATCGATCACCTCGTGGGGAGCGGCAGCAGCGCCACGGCGGCGCAGCGCGACGCACTTCGCAGCGCGATCAGCGGCACATTCGCAACGCCGGCAGCGACCTCAGCGAAGTTGCGCAGCATCGCGTGCCCGCTGGTGGCCGACTCGCCGCCAGCGCCGGATTGCAGCAAGGAATTCGCGCTCACGTTCGCGACCATCTCCGAGAAGGAGATTACGGCCGGGCCGGGCGGCATCCTCGTTCTCGGGTTCAAAGAGGGGACATCCGGGCCACAGTTCTCTACTTCGGGCGCGCCTGAGGGCCCGGGCCGCGTCTACGTGATGACCGGCCCGAACGCCAACGGTTGCGAGCTACCCGGCGTTGAGAGCAGCGGCGGCTGCCTCGGCTACCGTGTGTTCCCGGTCGAAGTCCTCGGCCCGGGCCAGGCGCCGCCTCCGGCGCCGGGCGCGGCGGAGACGATCAATGGCATCCCGGTGAAGCCGCTCGAAGTCGGTGCTGAAACGAGTGTGCCGGAAGGCATCGTCATCTACCGCAGCCCGGCCGCGTATGCCAGCGATAGCAACCCGGTGGCCCTCTCGCGCGTCTATCGTGACGCCGCTGGAGGCGTTCGTGCAGACGATCTCCTCGCGCCACTGCGCAGCAGCTTCGGGCCGTTCGGTATCACCGGCTGGTCTGGAGACCAGCGCATGGGTGAGCTGTTCGTTACCACATGTGCGGTGGGCCGGTGTCAGGCGGTCGGGGTTGGAGGATGGACTGGAGAACTAGATGTGTACCACTCGGTCGACGGCGGCATCAGCTGGTCCGCGGATGGCCATGTAGCCGCTCCAGCATTCCTGGTAGCCGTCACCTCTGACGGCGCATTGATGGCAGAAGCAACGGGCTGGGACGCAACTCAGCAGCGGACAGAGTACCGGTTCTTTTCGTTCCCATCGGGCGCGGCGGTCGAGCCACCCGCGCCGAACCTGATGCCGCGGGTCGTGCCGGGCGCGGGACTTGTCTGGGAGCCAGCGTGGCAGCCATCCGGCCTAACTGGCGCGGAACCAACGTACGATTCGTCGGGCAAGGTCATGACGAGCTTGCAAATCACCCCGAATCTCCAGGCCCACCTGCTCGGGAAGGAGCCGGACGGCACCATGTACGTGGGCTGGGATTACGTCCCGCAGCGTGCCGCCGACCCGCACCTGGCCACCCACTACATCGGCCGGCTCGATCCGGCGGGCAAGCTCACGGCGATTTACTCGTCGGGCGTGTTGCAGAGCTGGGTCGGGCCGTACCCGGCCGGGGCCAATCAGCTCATCGGCAATGCCAGCCTTCCAACGGCGGCGACGAGCGACCAGCCGTTCGACGTCCCGGCGGTCCTCGTCGACATGGCCGGCGGCAAGCTGATGCCGCTGCGTGAACTGAACCAGGGGCTCGACAACTACCAGCAGCCATTCGTCGCGCGGGTGGTCGAAGGGCCCGTCGTGCGAGTCGACGGTGCGGGCGATTGCCTGAACGTGCGGGAACAGCCCTCAACGAGGGAGAAGTCTCTCGGCTGCTATCGGGATGGGGTGCTGCTCGGCGACCGCGGAGAATCGATGAGCGCAGGCGGCATCGACTGGCGTTCCGTTTCGACGCCCTCTGGCGAAGCGGGCTGGGCGAGCAGGGAGTTCCTTGACATGCCGCCCGGAGGCTCGGGCGCCGCCTACCCGGGAGGCACGCGTACGGGCAACCCGGAGATAGACCCGGTGCTCGACGCGATCGCGTCAGGGGATTCTGCCCGCGTCGGCGCGCTCGTGAGCTTCACTCCCATCGCGTGTCGCATCGAGTCCGGCATCGGCGTCGAACCGTACTGCCCGGACGGCGTTGCGCCGGGCACGCCGATGAACGTCTTCCCGGTTGCGTGCGCGGAAGGCTCGTCGGTGCCCAGGGCCGATTTCGACCCATCGTTCCTGCCGGGGCCGGACTCGCCGCTGTACGCAATCGTGCGGACTGTGCCGTTCCCGATGCTCTCAACGGAGAAGGGCTACGCGCTGATTTACAGCACGCCTTACGTCTGGGGGGCGCAGCTGTACATCGACGGCGGGCGCATTGTCAGCTTCGTTTCATGCGG
>DATNET010000350.1:0-3616 GCA_035606745.1 Tepidiformaceae bacterium | reverse complement strand
GGGACCGGGATTCCAGGCGAGCTGGTCGCCGATGCGTCGGAGGGCGGTGCGGTACTTGTCGCCGGCGACGTCGGCGGGGACGGCCATCATGCCGGCGTAGAGGGCGGCGAAGGTCCAGTCGTATTGGGGCTGGGAGGGGAGGCGGGCGAGCTGCCAGTCGGCGACGCGGCGCATGGCTTTCGAGATGTCGCGGCGGGTGAGGGCGGGGGAGAGATCGGTGGCGAGGGGGCCGGCGTTGGCGGGGGCGTCGCCGGGAGGCGCGGGTTGTTGGGCGGGGACGGCGGAGGAGAGCAGGAGAGCGAGGGTGAGTAGGGTTCCCGTGCTTTTCACAAATGCGTGGAAAGGACGGGGAACGGTGGAGACGACGTTGTGCGAAAGGCGTTGCGGCCGCAAGCAACATGCAACAGCGGGTCGTTCTCCTTCGCGTGGCTCAGGGTCAGGATGACAAAGGTGAGAAGCGGGTCCTTCGCTGCGCTCAGGATGACAAGTGCGGTTTGGGAAGTTCTTCTTATCAGCGAGTGGTGTCGGCATGGTTTTCGAGTCGGGACCAATTGTAGATTTGAAATTCGCGGATGTGGGCTTCGGACGTGCTGGAAAGGATGTTGAGGCGGACGCGAGAGGAAGTGACGGCGGGGAAGGTGTCTATTTTTTCGTGGCCGATGGCTTCGCCCTGTGCGATGGGGGTCCATGAGCGCTTGGCGCCGTCCCAGACTTCGACCGCGTATTTCTGGATGTGCTGGCCGTCGTTGAGCCACTCCATGGTGAGGACGTGATCGAAGGTTTCAGGATGGTTGAACTGGACTTCGAGCGTCGCGTGGTGGGAGCCGGTAGGCGCGGACCAGAAGGTGTCGGGGTTGCCATCGAAGGCGGCATCGATGTTGTCGTCCACGGGGATGTGGTGGAGAGCGAGGTTGTTCTGAGCGCGGCGGCGGAGGGCGGCACCGAACTGTTCGAGGCGGGCGACGTCTGAATCCGGCAGGAGGCCGCGGCGGTCGGGGGCGAGGCCGAGCATGAGCTGTGCGCCGCGGCCGACCGTTTCGTCGTAGGTGTGAAGCAGTTCATCGAGGCTTTTGAGCGAAGCTTCATCGTTGGGGTGCCAGAACCAGTGCAGCTTGCGCAGAGGGGTGTCGGCCTCGACGGGGCGCCAGCGGCGGTAGCCATGGCGGTCGATTACGTTCCAGTTTTCGTAGTCGACCAGGCCGGCTTCGTTGCCGACCCAGCGGGCGTCGCCGTACTCGAAGAGGCCGGTATCGGCGAAGACGACGGTGTCGGGCTGATAGGTGCGCAGGGTTTCGATGATTTTTTTGAAGTTGTAGACGTGGCCTTCGCTGCCGGCTCCGTCGAGCCAGAGTTCGACGAGGTCGCCGTAGCGAGATGCCAGCTCGGCGAGCTCGTCGTTGTAGTAGCGGTCGTAGGCGGCGGAATCTTTGTAGCGGGGATCGTGACGGTCCCAGGGCGAGAGATAGACGCCGAACTTGAGGCCGTACTTGCGGGCGGCGCGGGCCACGTCGCCGACCACGTCGCCTTTGCCGTCGCGCCATGGGGTGTTCTTGACGCTGTAGGAAGTCTGGGCGGTGGGCCAGAGGCAGAAGCCATCGTGGTGCTTGGCGACGAGGACCACGTATTTGGCGCCGGAATCGCGAATGGCTTTCATCCACTGATCGGGGTCGAAGTCGGTGGGATTGAAGACGGAGGGGCTGGCGGTGCCATCGCCCCATTCCCTATCGAGAAAAGTATTGGTAGAGAAGTGGATGATGACGCCGAACTCGAGATCCTGCCAGGAGGTCTGGTAGGGCGCGGGGCGGATGTCGCCTGTGGAGTCCTGCGCGCAGGCGGGGAGGATGGCGAACAGGAGAAGAGGGGCGGCGAGGCGGTGGAGGCGCATAGGTTGATTGTGTATCGCGGGGGCGGGGGTGGAAAAGCGAAGGCAGAAGCAGATCCTCGGCTGCGCCAGGGATGACTGGCCGGGGCGTTGGCCGGCCCTTTCAAGGCAGTGCAGGTTTCGTGCACGGGGATCTCCGTGAACAGAGCATTACAGAGAGCGCGGCGGAGTCCACAGGAAACTGCGGGAAGGCGGTTGTCGCCTGCGCGAGTACGATGCGGACGCACAGAGTCCCACGACATAGGACAGCTTATGAGCTGGGCGGGTGGCGAAGCGCGACGGTATTTGCATCCAAGCCGGTGCAAGTCCATGGTCCGATTCAGAGCCGTGCGGCAGGATGTGAGTTGAACGTTTGCTGTTAAGTGCAATGAATCGGCAAATGCTGGCGAAAAAGGCAACCCCAGTCCTTCTTTGTACCTCATAAAGCCGGGTAGAACGAGCCCGGCAATTTCGTAGTGGCAAGGAGTTCGAGTGGTCGAAGCCGTCGTGCTTTGGAACGAGCCGAATAATCTTTCGCACTGGAATTTTCATCTTGATCCGGGCTGGCAGCGGTTCGCCAACATGGTGAAGCTGGCTGCGCATTCGATACGCCAAGTGAACCCGGAGTTGCCCATCGTGCTTGGCGGAGTTTCGGCGTGCGATTGCGACTTTCTGCGGATGATGGTGAGCCTCGGGGTTGTTGAGCATATCGATATAGCCGGCGTGCATGGGTTTCCGCTGGACTGGAACCACTGGAAGATCGACGAGTGGGCGGAGCGGGTGGCGGAGGCGCGCGCAGTGACGGGCAAGCCGGTGTGGGTGCTGGAGGTTGGAGCTTCGTCGTTCGGCGCCGAAGAGGTGCAGGCCTTCGGGATGAGGCGGACTGCGGATCTGCTGGTGGGGTGCGCTGAGCGCATCCATTGGTATTCGCTATTTGACCTGCCGCCGAGCTGGCCAGCGGAGACGCGGCACAAAGAAGCGGAAGGCTCGTCGTATTACCGCCACTACTACATGGGCCTGGTGACGAGCGACGGCAAGCGGAAGCTGGCGTATGAACAATTTCCGCGCGACGGATCGGTGGGCATCTGCCAGTGGTTTCATTTTGAAGATCATCGGCTGGAGGATGCGGTACGCACGATGAAGGAACTGGGCGTGCGGCATCTGCGGACGGGCCTGAGCTGGGCGGATTCGTTCCGGCCGAACGCGGTGGCGTGGTTCGACCGGATGATGGAGGCGCTGGAGGATTTCGAAGTGTCGCTGACGTTGTGCTTTACGCCGGCGCACCTGGGGCTGGAGGAGCACCACACGAGCCCGCCGAAGGATAACCATCAGTTTGCGGATTTTGCGGCATGGGCGGTGGAGCGCTATGCACCGCGCGCCAGCAAGACAGACCGAGACGACCACAGCACGATCACGAGCCGCGAGGAAGTGTCGACACTATGAGCAAGAAGATTCTGATTACGGGCGGAGCGGGTTTTGTTGGCTCGCATCTTGCCGATGGTCTGTTGGAACTAGGCCACCATGTTCGCGTAGTGGACGATCTGACGCCGCAGGTTCATCCGGCGGGCCGGCCCGACTACCTGGATGGACGCGTGGAGCTGATCAAGGGCGACGTGCGCGATCCCAACCGGTTGCGGGAAGTGCTGAGCGGAGTGGACGTGGTGTTTCACTTTGCGGCGACGGTAGGCGTGGGTCAGTCGATGTACGAGATCGGCCGCTATATCAGCGTGAACACGCTGGGAACCGCGGAGCTGC
>DATNET010000347.1:0-2800 GCA_035606745.1 Tepidiformaceae bacterium | reverse complement strand
CCGCATGAGCGCGCCCGATTCCGGCGCCGGGGCGTCGATGTTCACCATCAGGCGGGCAGTAATTTCGATGGCATCGGGGTCGCGCCCTGCCGCCGTGGCCGCCTCGCGTACCACCGCGACGGATTTCTTCACGTCTTCGGCCGAAAGCCAGTTAATGATGCAACCGTCCGCGACTTCACCCGCCACCTTCAGCATTCCGGAGCGCAGCGCGGCTACGTGGATCGGCACTGGCTCTGGCGCGGGGCGTGTCAGCCGAAAGCCGTCCACCGAAAACGTCTTGCCTTCGAAGACGACGCGTTCGCCAGCCAGCGCGGGCCGCAAGAATTGCACCATCTCCTTCACGCGCGTTGCGGGTCGATCGAACTTGCCATTGTTCCATTGCTCGACGATCGGCTGGGAGCCCGCGCCGATCCCGAGGTTGAAGCGGCCCGGAGCGATCTCGGCGATGCCGGCGGCGCACTGTGCAAGGGTCGCGGGACCGCGCGTATAGACGTTGGCGATCGCGGTCCCGAGGCGCATGTTGGTCGTCCCGCCAAGCACCGCCAGCGGCGCGAAACAATCGACACCGTCGACTTCGAACGACCACGCGTCGGTGTAGCCCATGCGTTCGGCGTCGCGGGCGATTTCTGGATGTTCGGCGAGCGAGAAGCTATCCAGCGGGACGGACAGAGACCAGCGCTTCTTACCCACGCGGCGTGCCCTGTTCCATCATGTGAATCGCTCGTGCGATGTCGGCGGGTACGCGCCATTCGAATTCGGCCGCAAGCTCGTTCGCGGCGGTGCCCTCAATGAAGTGCATATACAATCCCTCCCGGATCAGGATCGATTTGTACGCTGCCAGCACGCGATAGAACAGCAGGTTTTCTAACGAGCGGCCACTTTTCGCCTCATAAATCGCGGCTACGTCTACGCCCCTCGGGAATCCATCGCGGTGCGTCACCCGCACGACGCTCGACGGGTGCGCTTCGGCAGCCGCCACTGGCTCCGGAGCATCCCACTGGTTCAGCAAGTAGCCGACATCTGCAAGCGGGTCCCCAATCGTGGCCATTTCCCAGTCGAAAATCGCCACAAGCCTTGGGCGGCCCGCTTCGAACATCGTGTTGTCTGCTTTGTAATCGCCGTGGACAACGGTCGCGGCGGGAGATTCGGGGATGTGCTGACGGAGCCAGGCGGTGATTCGGTCCAGGTCTGGCAATTCCCGGGTCCGAGGACGCGTAAGCTCCCACTGGCTGCTCCAGCGGCTCACCTGGCGTTCGAGGTAGCCATCCGCGCGGCCGGCGATGCCTGCGGCCCGCCAATCCACGGCCTGCAACTCGATGAGCGCGTCCACCATCTCGTTGGTGAACGCGAGGTAGCCCGCCGGGTTGTCGTACGCGGCCGGGATTTCGAAGCGTGGTACGACGCCCTCGCAGCGGCGCATGAGATAGAACGGGGCACCGATGACCGATGCATCCTCACAGACGGCGAGCGGCTCGGGCACGCGCGCCCGTCCGTAGAGCGCCGAAAGGTAGTGATATTCGCGCACCACGTCGTGTGCCGTTGGCAGGAGTGGCCCGCGCGGCGGTCGTCGCAGCACCATGCGTTCGCTGCCGCGGGTCACGAAGAACGTCTCGTTCGAATAGCCGGCCACGTGCTTTTCGACCGTTATCGGACCGGCGTGTCCGGGCACGTGTTCGTTGACGAAACGTGTGAGCGCCAGGACATCGACAAGCGCACCGATGCCGGCCGCCGAAGGTTCGCTGCTCATGTGACAATCTCGAACGTCAAAGCTTCACGAGTCTTGCCCACGCGGAGAGGCGCGTCAATGCACCGGGAGTGACGATCGAACGCGCCGGAGCTTTGCCCTAGAATCCGCCCATGGACCTCTACAAAGGCACGATCGGTAAGCGCGACCGGCGCTCGTTTTTGGACCGCCCGATACCCGCCGAGTCGCTTCGACGAATCTTGCAGGCCGGGCGCATGACGCCATCTTCGAAGAACAGTGAACCGAACCGCTTCGTCGTGGTGGAGTCGAAAGAAGGCAAGGATGCAATCGCCGGGCTCAGCCCGCTTTCGCGCTGGCTCTCGCGGGCGGCCATCGTGGTCGTCTTCGTACAGACGCAGGACCACGCGTTCGACTGCGGCCGCTGTGCGCAGAACATGATGCTCGCGGCCTATAACGACGGCATTGGTTCCTGCCCCGCACACGTCCCGGAAGCCCCGCTGGGCGTCCTGCTGGGCATCCCCGAGGGGCTCTTCATCAACCGCGTCATCGGCTTCGGCTACATCGACCCCGAGCGCGCAGGACCGCCCCCCGCCGTCGCCCACAAGCGCCTCCCGCTCGAGGAGCTGGTGCATCACGAGCGCTGGTAGCACATAGCCAGCGGCCGCGCGCGCCGACTCGGACAACACACTGCCCAACCGCGCGACCACGACCGAGCAGCCTACACTGGACTGTTCCCTGTTCCCTGTTCCCTGTTCCCTGTTCCCGTTACTGCTTGATGTCGATCACGAGCCGCACCGGGTTGGTCAGCGTGGAGACCTTGAAGTTGTGCTTGCCGTTTAGGCCGAAATCCCAGGTGACGTGCCCTTCGAAATCGCACGACGACACGCCCTGGTTGATTACGCTCCCGCCGGGCCCGGGCGCTGGCGATGTCAACGTCGCGTTGCCGCTGTTGTCGTGGGCCTGGGCGTTGGTGATGGCGACCTCCAGGATGTCGCTGCCATTCACGGTGACCGGTTGGCCCGAACCACACGAGGTTGCCTGGTTGACGTACTGCACCACCGCGCCGGGCAGTTGCGTCCCGTCGAACTCGAACAC
>DATNET010000328.1:0-2801 GCA_035606745.1 Tepidiformaceae bacterium | reverse complement strand
TTCAACGCTGCTGTCCAGGAGTTCATCGAGCGCGCGCGTTCGTTCGAACCCCTCGGGGGCCGCGCAACGTTCATCTCCGGCGGCCTGCTGGCTGGCCCGTTCGCTTTTGGCTGGAGGCTCGAACGCGGTGGACTGCTGGACCTTGGCCCTCACGCGATCGACTTCGTCTCTGCCGCCCTCGGCCCGGTGACGCGCGTGCTGGCGCACGGCGACCCATTGACCTACAGCGGCCTGCTCCTCGATCACGCCTCCGGCGCGGTCAGCGAAGTCTCCCTTTGCGGCACAGTCGGCCTTCAGCAGGCGAAAGTTGGCATCGAGGTCTATGGGCGTGAAGGGACGATCGCCATCGACTGCATGGCCGGGATGGGCGCCGAGGTCTTCGCCAACATTCGCGCCGCCTTCGCCAATTGCGTCCGCACCGGCAAATCCCACGAGCTTGATGTCGCCCACGGCCTGTACTTGCAGGGCATCATCAGCGACGCCGAGGCCCAGCTCGCCCGTTGAGCCACCTCAAAGCGTGATCGCCGCCACGATACACGCCGCCGCCAACGCCGTAAGCGTTGGCAACGCGGCCGCCCGGAGGTACGCGCCGGGCGAGCAATCCGGGCCCTCCTGGCGCACAAGAGTGAGCCAGAACACCGTGCTCAACGAGCCGACCATCGTCAGGTTGGCCCCAATTGTGCAGCCAATGAGCGAACCAACGATGAGCGCGCCGTGCTGCCCCGGCTGAAGCGCAATCGTCGCCGCCAGAACGAGCGCCGCTGGCCAGTTGTTCATCAGGTTCGAGAGTGCCGTCGCCACCACCGCCGCGCCGACGATGGTCACCAGCGCCGGACGGTCGTCGAGGTAGCCGAAGAGGTCCGAAAGCCGGTCGAGCAGCCCAGCGCTCGCCGCCGCCTGCACGAGCACGAGCAGCGCACAGACAAAGATGAGCAGCCCCGGCGAGATGTGGAGGAGGTACCGCTCCCGGTCGAACGTTCCCGACCAAATGGTGCCGGCGAAGAGGACCAAACCGCCACCAAGCGTGACCAATCCCAGCGGCGCCCCTGCCACCGCCGCCGCCAGGTAAGCGGCCGCGAGGATGGCGACGGCGATGATCGCGAAGTTGCCGAACGCTCCACCTTCGGGTGGGACCAGTGATTGGGCCGGGCCGGACAGGGATGTGTTGTCGTGCACCTGGCTGCCCGGTGTCCCGCGCAGCAGCACGACGGCCGCCAGCGCCGCGATGCCCGCCGCCGCCGCCGGCAAGACGTGCAACGCATAACGACCGAAGCCAAGGCTGAAGCGCTGATAGAACAGGAGCCCAACAGGGTTGCTGATAGGCAGCAGCAGGCTCGCGCCATCGGCCGCGAAGGTCGCGGCAAATGCCGTCGACGGTACGGTCAATGGCAGGCCTGCCGGCTCTCCTCCCGTCGCGGCGAAGATGGCCGGGGTGAGCACGAGCGGAGTCGCATCATTGGAAAGGAGCGCGGTGATCCCGGTGCCAATAGCCAGCACCATGGCCATTCGGCAGCGGCCCGGCGGCTGCGCGGCAAGCACGGCGGCGACGCGCTCGTAGAGCCCCGCGGCCTCGGCGCCGGCCGCGAGCAGCATCAGCCCCGCGAAAAACGCGATGATGTTCCAGGACCGCCCGATCACGTCCACACCGGCCCCGAACGAGAGCGGCGCGGCCAGCCACGCCGCCGCGGCGCCGACAACGGCCACGTGCCAGTCCTTCGCCCCAAAGGGCCGCAGATACAGGGCGACGATCGTCACAGCGAAGATGGCTCCGACGATCGCCTGTTGCATTGAACGGCATTGTCCCCGTGGCCGCTGCACCATGCGATCCGCCGCCAGAACCGTCGTCCTGGTGCTAGAACAGCCGTTCTATACGTGCTACACTGGATCGCCGGTCGCGCCCGCCGTACGCGCCGATCGACAATCCCCGCCCGGAAATCGACAATCGCACCATGCCTCTCGACCACATCCTCGTCCGCGGAGCGCGCGAACATAACCTGAAGGACATCGATGTCCGCATCCCCCGCGACAAGCTGGTGGTCATCACCGGGCTTTCGGGGTCGGGGAAGTCGTCGCTTGCGTTCGATACGATCTACGCCGAAGGCCAACGGCGGTACGTCGAATCGCTTTCCGCATACGCCCGGCAGTTCCTCGGCCTGATGGAAAAGCCGGACGTCGACCACATCGATGGTCTCTCTCCGGCGATCTCGATCGACCAGAAGGGCACCTCCAACAACCCGCGCTCGACGGTCGGCACGGTCACCGATATTTACGACTACCTCCGGCTGCTCTGGGCACGTGCGGGGCGCCCACATTGCCCGCAATGCGGCAGGCCGATCTCCCGCCAGACCGTGCAGCAGATCGTGGATGCCACCCTCGCCTACCCGGCCGGCTCGCGGTTGCTGTTGCTGGCTCCGGTGACACGGGCGAAGAAGGGCGAGCACGCCGGCATCTTCGAAGAGGCCCGGCGCGCAGGCTTCGTGCGCGTCCGCATCGACGGAGACGTACGCGATCTGGACGAAGAAATCGCTCTCGACAAGAAGAAGAAGCATGACATCGATGTCGTCGTCGACCGCCTCGTCGTGCCCGAGCCGGGCAGCGACGCGACCGCCAGCAGCCGCATCGCCGATTCCGTCGAGACCGCGCTGAAGGTCGGTTCGGGCGTGATGATTGTCGCCCTCGCCGGTGTGCCGCTCGATGGCGCGGCAGCGGCTGAGGACACCGAACGCATCTTCAGCGAACACTTTTCGTGTCCCTACGACGGCACCTCTATCGGCGAAATCGAACCGCGCACCTTCAGCTTC
>DATNET010000301.1:0-2160 GCA_035606745.1 Tepidiformaceae bacterium | reverse complement strand
ATGGTGCCCTACTGGGCGGCCACACGCTTCACCGGCAACCACCTCTTCGACCTTCGCAACGACCCCGGCGAGGATGAGGACCGTGCCGGCGAGCGCGAAGAGCGCGATCTCGCCGACAAACTTCGCCAGGCGCTTCAGCAGGTGGAGGCGCCAGAAGACCAATTCCTGCGCCTCGGGATGGCGTAAGCGACGGCGGCTAACCTTCGACCTCCACCAGGGTTGTTGCCGATCTGCGAGGCAACGAAAAAGGGGAGGACAATTGTCCTCCCCTTTTCGCTGGGCCATGAGCCCTGGGCGGTTAGTGCACTGCCGATTTCCGCTGCTTGTCGATGTGCGTGCCCGTGCGCGGCGTGGCCTCGTCGGAGTGGTTGCGGCGCGCATCGAGCCACTGCCACGGCGTCCGCACGATCGGCAGGAGCCAGCGGTCGAGGCCGATGATCCCCGCAGTCTTCCATGCGATGACCAGGAACACCGCCAGCCCAAACATCACGGGATTGGTGCTCGCGCTGCCGGCAAGCATGTAGCTGAAGTTCATGACCGTCCCGAAGAACGCCGCTATCGCGACGAACGCTCCGAGGATGAGCGCAATCCCGACCGCGAATTCACCAATCGCGATGAGCTTGGAAAACCAGGGAGCCCAATCGTGGTCGAGCATGAACTGGATGAACTCCCGGTACCACCCGTAGGTGATCGGAGGGCTACCTTTTGCCGGGACGCTGACCGCGTGTGTCCAGTATCCCTGCAGCCCTGCTCCGCTTGAAACCCAGGACGCGCCTGTGGCGGGCCAGATCTTCTCGCGGCCTGCTTCGAACCACTGCCAGCCCACGTAGAGCCGGACGGCGAACCAGATCCACGATGCTCGAGGGTCGGTGAACAGCCACCGGGCGGTCTTGGGCGTGGTCACCGGTTCAGAAGGGTAGAGCGTATCTGCCAGTGCCATCACATGTCCTCCGATTCGCTCGGGACAGGCGGCCTTGCGGTCGAAGCCTGCAACGCTAGCCACGCCAGCACGACACCGAAGAGGAGAGACGTCAGGAAGTAGTAGCCGCCATACTCAGGACCCTTAGCGCTCAGCCACGTGAACGACTGACTGCCCATGTACGTGCCGAGAAATGCGGCCGGCACGACGTACTTCCAGATTGCACGTGGCTTGAGGCCGCGGAACTGGGCCGCTCCCGCGAGGACGACGGCTGCCAGAACGGCCCCTTCGATCAACCAAACGACGATTCCGCTGCGATCCATTCAAAGCCCCTTTCAGACTGTTGTCGCAGTGAGTGTGTCATCTTCGTGTGTGATTGCCGCTATCCGTTCGGGCCAAAATCCGGGGGCCATTCGGTCAAGGCCGTTGGGCGCGCAAAAGCCGTCCAACTCCGGCATAGTTTTCGTGCTGGGATGAGTGATTCGGGTGGTGCCGGCCCGATGCCGCAACGTAAACGAAAGCGCGGTTGGTCAGTCGACGTTAGTGGCGAATCCGACTCGTCCGGCCACGAGTGCGCGATTACAAAAGCCGCTGCGGGCCCTTCTACGCTTCGCGCGTCGCGGGGGCGTACTCGGCCTCCACGCGGCGGCGGCAGGGGACGCAAATCCCATGGGAGACCGGTCCATGACCATGTCTCAAAACCCGGCAACACCATGCACAGATGATTACCACGGTCGTCCTCCTGACTTCCCGATCGTGCGCCTTTTCACCGGGCGCCGAATCAGGGATGTCCCTTAGGCGGCGTAAACGGTCTGCAAATTCTCCGTAACCGTGGGTGTCGATTCTATAACGCGGTTCACACAGGACCTTGCCGGCCCACCGGCGCGGCACCATCAATCTTCGCCTCCCACGCCGGCGCCAGGGCTGATACGCTCCCACCATGCCGCCCGCGCGCATCGTTTCGCTGGTACCGAGCCTGACCGAATTGGTCTGGTGGCTCGGTGCTGGGGAGCGCCTCGTTGGGCGCACGCGCTTCTGCACAGAGCCCGCTGGCCTGGTCGAAGCTGTCCCCATTATGGGCGGCACGAAGAATCCCCACGTCGAACGGATCGTCTCGGCCCGGCCGGACCTCGTCGTCGCGAACAAGGAAGAGAACCGCCGCGAGGACGTGGAGGCACTGCAGCAGGCCGGCCTCCACGTCCTCCTCACCGACCCCAACACCGTCGAGGAAGCGTTGGCGA
>DATNET010000281.1:0-3830 GCA_035606745.1 Tepidiformaceae bacterium | reverse complement strand
TTCAAGATCGACCACACGCCAGTGATGGACCAGCACACCGACCTGATCCGCCTCGCTCAGGTTGGCGCGGAGGGCTGTCTGCTGCTGATGGCGGATTCGACCTACGCCGAAATCGATGGTTACACGCCGAGCGAGCAGCTGGTCGGCGACGCGCTCCGCACCATCCTCGTGAATGCGAAGGCACGCGTGATCGTGGCGACGTTCGCCTCGCTGATCTCGCGCGTGCAGCTTGTCGTGGATGGCGCGGTCTTCACCGGGCGCAAGGTCTTCGTGACGGGCCGCTCGATGATCGACAACGTGGCGATGGCAAGGCAGCTGGGATACCTGAACGCGCCGGACGGAGTGATCATCGGCGTCGAAGAGCTCCGAAATACGGCACCCGAAAAGCTGGTCATCGTGACCACCGGCAGCCAGGGGGAGCCCACGAGCGCGCTGACGCGCATGGCGAACGGAGACCACCGGCACATCACGATCATGAAGGGCGACACCGTGGTGCTCTCGTCGAGCCCTGTCCCGGGAAATGAATCGGCTGTCTACCGCAACGTCGACAACCTCTTCCGCCTGGGAGCGGACGTGCTCTACAACCGAATCTCCAACATCCACGTGCGTGGCCATGCCAGCCGCGAGGAGCTCAAGATCTTGCAGGGCGTGCTCCAGCCCGAATATTTCATGCCGGTGCACGGCGAATATCGTCATCTCGTTGCCCATGCACGATTGGCCGAAGCGGTGGGTGTGCCGGCCGGGCAGGCGTTCATCATGACCGACGGCGACGTACTGGAGATCGATGACGAGACGGCGTGGCTCGCGGACCGCGTGCCGGCGAGCTACGTGTACATCGATGGGCTGAGCATTGGCGACGTCGACCAACACATCCTCCGAGACAGGGCGCACCTTTCGACGGACGGCGTAGTAGTGGTAATCGTGGCGGTGGACAAGCAAACTGGCGACCTGGAGCGCCCGGCGGACGTGCTCACTCGAGGCTTCGTGGACGTCGAAGGGAACGAAGATCTTGTGGAGCGGACCAAGGCGGTGGTCGCGAAGTCGCTCAGTGGCTCGTCGCACTATGCCGAATTCGGCGATGTCAATGTGCGGATCAAGGACGCTGTGAGTAAGTTCCTTTATGATGAAACGCACAGGCGACCGATGGTGCTGACGGTGACTGTCGAGGTCTAACGTCGCGCAATTTTTCGACTGGCCGGGCCGGAGGCATGCGGGGTGCGCGGGCCGGATGAGAAGGAGTGGTGCGCCATGACGGCACGCACACGAACACGTCCCCGCTCCGCCCGGCCCTCTCGGGCCAAGCGCCGTACAGGCTGGCTGGCGGGGACCAGGCAGAAGCTCCTGCGGCCGGAAATCGTCGCTGTGATCGTCGGGGCAGTCGCTGTCGCTGCCATCCTGATTGCGGTCGACATCGCGAGTTTGGCGGCCGACACGCGGGACTGGATAGCCGGGACGTTCGGGGTTGGCATCCTGATCATGGCGGTGCTGGCCATTTGCGCCGGCATTGCTATCCTGCGGGGCGCTCTCGAAGACGGCCAGACGTTCGCGCGGAAAGCGGCCGGCGCAGCCGCCCTGGGACTGTTCCTCTGGGGCGCAATGGCGTTGAACGACGCGCACTGGACACTTGGCGACGTTGACTTTCAGCAGGTCACACTCGGTGGGCGCCTCGGGAGTGCGCTGATCGCGGGCTTTTTCGGCAAACTCGCATGGCTGAGTTTGTTCATCATCGGGATGGCAATGCTGGCACCCACGTGGACGCGTGGATTCGCTGAGCGCGCGCCGTTGTGGGCCCAACATGCGTGGGAAGAGCGTTGGCCGCATCGAGCCGCGGCGGGGGTCAAGCGGTTCCTGGCATTCGCCGTACGCCGTCCCGGGCCAACGATCGACGACAATTTCGTGATCGACGCGTCGGCGCTGACAGGAGCGAACTCGCCTGCGGCGTTGGAAGATGGGCCGGTCATCTATCGGCCACAAATCGACCCGGCGTCGCCCCGTTCGACGCTGGGCGTTGGCGCGGCGGCACACTTTGCGCCCATCGCAGCGGAGGCGCCTTTGCCGCCCGCGCCGCTGAAGCGCTCCCGGGGCCCGCTGCCGTTCGACCCGAAACCCGGCGACGAGGAGTTGTTCGAGGGCGAGGCGAACCGGGGCGGCGGGACACCGGAGGAGCCGCCAGAGGAACCCCAACAGCTCGGCCTGGAGCTTGAGCCGAAGCCGGGCTGGGCACTCCCGGCTATCGAGATGCTGAACGCTCCGCAGGTGAGCACCAATCGCAAGCACGACAATGCCGCCCGCGCACAACTGATCGTCGACACGCTGGCGAGCTTTGGCGTGGATGCGAGTGTTGTGGAGATCAACGAGGGCCCGACAGTCACGCAATTCGGCGTCGAGCCGGGGTGGGAAGTGCGTTACAAGGACCTGCAGCTCAAGGATGGCTCCGGGCGGACGATCGTCGGGGCAGAAGGACGCGCCCGCACCGAGCGCATCGAAACGTCGCGGACGCGCGTGCGGGTCAATCGGATCACATCCCTCCAGAACGACCTTGCGCTGGCGCTTGCGGCACCCAGCCTACGCATAGAGGCGCCCGTGCCGGGGCGAGCAATCGTCGGCATCGAAGTGCCCAATGACAGCGCCACGGTCGTCACGATGCGCCACGTGATGGAAAGCAAGGAGTTCAGCGACCTCGCGAAAAAGAGCAAGCTCGCGCTGGCGTTGGGCAAAGGAGTCTCCGGCGTCCCGGTCGTCGCGGACCTTGGAAAGATGCCGCACTTGCTTATCGCGGGGGCGACCGGAAGCGGAAAGAGCGTCTGCATGAACGCGATCATCGCGGGGATCATGATGAACGCGACGCCGGAGCAGGTCCGCTTCGTCATGATCGACCCCAAGCGCGTCGAGCTGACGGCCTACGCGGGCATCCCGCACATGGCGTTCAGCGAAGTGATCGTCGACATGGACAAGGTTGCCGGCACGCTGCAAGCGGTGATCGGCGAAATGGAGGCGCGGTACAAGAAGTTCGAAAGCGTGAGCGTCCGCAACATCGAATCGTACAACCGGCACCCCCGAGTGATGATCAAGCTTCCTTATTGGGTGGTCATCATCGATGAGCTCGCGGACCTGATGATGGCTGCTCCGGTTGAGGTGGAGAAGCAGCTCTGCCGGTTGGCGCAACTCGCGCGGGCGACGGGCATCCACCTCGTGGTGGCGACACAGCGGCCATCGGTCGATGTCGTGACGGGCCTAATCAAGGCCAACTTCCCGACCCGGATCGCGTTTGCGGTGACCTCGATGACGGACTCGCGGACCATTCTGGATATGGGTGGCGCGGAAAAGCTGCTCGGACGCGGGGACATGCTCTACATGCCCACGGACGCGGCAAAGCCGACGCGCATCCAGGGCGTCTACGTTTCGGATGCAGAGGTGGAGCGACTGGTCGCGTTCTGGAAGGACGACCGGTTCAGCGGACTTGCCCCGGAAACCGCCGACGCACTGCTCGAACAGGCACTGATCGAGCGCAACGGCGGGGACGCCGACATCGAGGTGGACGCGGAAGACCCTCTCGTCGACCGGGCGATCGCGCTTGCGCGGCAGCACCAGCGGATTTCGCCGTCGTTGCTCCAGCGGCGTTTGAGAATCGGTTATGTGAAGGCGTGTCGCGTCATGGATGTTCTTGAAAAGGAAGGCATCGTCGGCCCGGCCGACGAAGGAGAGTCGCGGAAGGTCGTCGAAGGCGCCACGGAAAGCGGCCTTGCTTGATACACTACCAGCCGTGAAGAGCCTCAAAACCATCCTGCGCCGTCCGGAGCCAGTCCCGGAGAGCGTCGAACCGATGCGGC
>DATNET010000280.1:0-2640 GCA_035606745.1 Tepidiformaceae bacterium | reverse complement strand
GATTTGCGGCGGACCGGAGGGCGCGTCATCGCCGGCCTTGTACTTGTAGCGGATGAGGCGGTCGGTGAGCGGAAGATAGAGCCAGGACTGATGCGTGGCGGGGTCGGTCCAGAAGGCGAGGTTGTTGGGGTTGCGCAGGTGGTCGAGGTAGCGGCTAACGCGCGTGAAGGTGTGAGTCTTCTGGTCCCAGCCGTCGAGGATGAAGACGCTGCCGCGTGTGTTGTCGGCGAGGTTGTACATGCCGGTGGCGAAGATGCGGCCGTCCGGCGACTGCGCGAGGAAGCGCACCCGGCGCAGTCCGCTGGCCGCGACGTTGATGTCGAGCTTTGCGGGCAAGGACAGGGTGATGGATTTGCCCGGCGCGTACGCGAGCGTGTGCGGCTGAAGTGTCTGGTCCGGGGTTTGCGCGCGGAGGCCGACGGTGCAGAGCATGGCTGTCGCGAGGCAGCAGGCGAGGGATTTCAAAGGCATACGAAGGATTGGACGCGGCGAGCGAGCGATGTGCTTCCACCAAAAACGGTGGAGGATTCAGAGGAAGATGTGCTTAGCTTTGCGTGCGGACGTGGGGACCGCCGGGCTGCGGGCCGCCGTTGGATGACTTGTCAGGTTTGGAGGCGGCAGGTTGCTGCGGCTTTGTGTTCGCCGAAGGAGTGGGCGGCCTGTTGCTGTCGAAGCACGGAGCGGAGTTGGCGGTGGGCTCGTAGTGAGAGGTCTCGTCGTTGAACTGGAAGGCCTGGCACTCGTAGTTGCGTGTGCGGGCGAAGTCGAAGAGCCGCATGCGCGAGACGGGATCGATGGCATCATGCGCGCCCACGCGGCCTGTAGCCGTGACGAGGATCGCGGCGCCGTTGCCCTGCGCGGGCTCGGCCTGCAGCCAGCGCTCGGTGAGGTCGCAGTCACCGTGCGGCGTGTGAGGCTGGAGATGCGGCACTTCGCAGACACGTTCAGCCGACGCGAAACTGATCGTGATCGCAGCGTGGCCGCTGAAGACGTTCAGGTGAGCTTCGTGCTCGGTGAGGTCCCCATCTGGCGTGACAGAGACGGCGCGGAAGATCGCCGTGTAGTGGTCGGGCCCGATGAGCGAGCGGACGGTGCGCAGGAAGGTACCGAGGTTCGTCGTGGGGTCGGCGAAGTTGGTAGCGTAGGTGACTGTGCCGACGCGACGCCACGCGCTGCCGGAAGGGACAAAGATCGCGCTGACGAGATGCAGATCCAGCTCGACGGTAAGGATCGCGTCAAGCTCTCCCGAATCCCCGAGCGCGACGTAGGTCATCTGAACCGCATGCGGGACTGGTGCGCGTTCGCGTGAAACATAGGCGGTCGGTGCTCCAATGGCGGAGAGAGCGGCGGCACGAATGCGGTCATCCTCGGCCTGGAGCTGGGCGACGAGAGTCTCAGGAGCCGGCTCGGGCGCATTGGCCTGGGCGAACTGCATTGGGCCCATGCCGGAGCTGACCGCGACGATGGGTGCCGGAGCGGGGGGCGCGGCCTGTGGCGGAGGCGGCGCGGTGGGCGGCGAGGTGATTCCGCTGTGGCGCTGTGCACACGTGGGAAGGGCCACGGCGGCAAGCGCAAGGGCAAGGGTAGTGAGGCGGCGCATGGTCAGGTGACGGAGTCCATACTCCGTTTAGAAGGGGATGTCCTCGTCGGTGATGCCCTGCTCGGCGTAGTCGTTGGCCGGCGCGCTGGGTGCAGGGCGGCTGTAGCTGTTGGTGGCATAACCGCCTGAAGAACGTTCGGCGCCACCACCCGCAGACGCGCCTTCGCCGCGACCACCGAGGAGCTGGAGATCGTTGACGAGGATTTCGGTGCGGTACTTCTTCTGGCCGGATTCCTTGTCGTCCCAGGAGCGGGTCTGGATCTTGCCCTCGATATAGAGCTGCGAGCCTTTCTTGACGTAGTCGCGGACAATCTCGGCGGTGCGCTGGAAGGCGACCAGGTTGTGCCACTCGGTCTTATCGGTCCAGTTGCCGGTCTGGTCCTTGGCGCGCTCGGCGGTGGCGAGCGAGAAGCTGGCGACGGTCATGCCGCCCTGGGTTGTGCGAATTTCGGGGTCCTTGCCCACATTGCCGAGAAGAATGACTTTGTTGACGCCGCGTGCCATGTTTACTCCGTTCCGCAGTTGAGGATAGCAGACCAGCGCGGACCCCACTGCCGTTGTGCAAAAGGCATCCGATTGGCGAAGATGGGCTCAGGAGGCGATGCCGTGAAGAAGCGTTTGCTGGATCTGGGGCCATGGGCCGCGATGTTGTTCGTGATGCTGGGGATTGCGGGAATTGCAGTGGCGCAGGAGGCGGGTCAGGCCGGGCAAACGGCGCCGGTCCCCGCGGTGAACACGGACCCCGGGCGGACGATCCGCTTCCCTCCGCCAGTCCTGAAGCCGGGGATTCCGACGGTGTGGCTGGTGGGCGACTCGACCGTGCGTAACGGGCGTGGCGACGGAGCGAACAACCAGATGGGCTGGGGAGATGAACTGGCACCGTATCTCGACCTGAACAAGGTGAACCTGGTGAATCGCGCCATCGGCGGCCGGAGTTCGCGGACCTACATCACCGAGGGCCACTGGGATGAGGTGCTTGCAATGATCAAGCCGGGCGACATCGTGCTGATTCAGTTTGGTCACAATGACGGCGGCAAGCC
>DATNET010000275.1:0-6827 GCA_035606745.1 Tepidiformaceae bacterium | reverse complement strand
GCAGGAACGCTACCTCTGGCTCGGTAAACACCGCGGCGCCTTCGGCGCGCCCCAGGGATTCTCCTTCTTCGTCTGGCCGCAGACTGTGGATGGCCTGCGCGAGCGCAATGTCCTCGCCCCACTTCGCGACCGGCTTGATGCCGAAGCGGCACGAGCACTCGATCTGGGCCTCGATGCCGCCGCCGCCCTCGAACGCGATGCTATCCAGCGCGCGGTCCGGGGCTCTGAAGACTGGCCTGGCCTTTGGGTGCGCGGCGCCAGCGGCCGCACGGGTGGCGTGTGAGCGACCTGCTCATCCCCGAACGCCGCCGCGTGGTCATCGAAGGCAAGGTCCAGGGCGCCGCTTTCCTGCTCTGGCTGCGCACGGTCGCCAATTCGCTCGACCTTTCGGGCAGCGCCCGCACCCTTCCCGACGGCCGTTGCGAAGCCATCGTCCAGGGAGACCGCACGCTCGTGAAGCAGTTCGTCATCGCCTGCAAGCGCGGCCCCAGCGAAGCGCGCGTCGACCACATAGACCAGGAAGTCCAGCCCGTCGACGCCACCTGCGTCGCGTTCGTCGTCGTGCGGTAGCGGGGAACGGGGAACAGGGAACAGGGAACAGGGAACAGGGAACAGTTTGCCCCGCCATCGTCGTCACCAACGCTGACGATTTCCGCCCAGTGTCCGTTTCCTCTCACTTGCCGGCTCTCGCCGAGGCAACCGCCGTCGCCATTCCCCGGTCGTCTCTAGTCTCTAGTCTCTCGTCTCTCGTCCAGGCGGCCGCAGCCGCCACTGTTCCCTGTTCCCCGTTCCCTGTTCCCTGTTCTCGTCTTTACGAAATGAATACCGGGAGACCTCGATCACTGGTGACGGGGGTGTATCGTTAAGCCTGCCGAAAAACGGGGTTCCGCAACCCGGAAATCGTGCTAGTATAGGCACGGGTACAGGCTTACCCGGATTCTATTTCCGAGCCTTTGGAGGCGATATGTCTGAATGGACGTTCCTCACGAATCACGCTCACGTCCTCCTTTGCATCACTGAAGATCCCAATGCCCGCCTGCGTGATTTGGCGGAACGTGTGGAAATCAGCGAACGCGCTGTGAAGCGCATCGTTTCGGACCTCGAGCACACGGGTTACATCACCCGCAAGCGCTTCGGCCGCCGCAACCGCTACGAAGTGCACATGGAAACGCCCATCACTACGCCCGTGACTCGCACGCTCGAAGTGGGCGCTCTGCTCTCGCTCCTTGTGCCTGCCATTGCCATGGCAGCGCTGAACTAACTACTTCCGCTCGAGCGCACACGTTCAGGCATCGACGCACGGCCCACAAGAAGCGCGGTCGGCGCGAGGCTGGGCTGTGCGCCGTGATGACGCCGTGCGCAGCCGCGCGATGAACTCGACAGACGTTCGCGCTTCTGCCGCCCCGAAGATGCTTCCAACTCATACAGATCTCTGATGTGCGAAGCCGCTCAACCACCCGTTGATTATGCTGACGGCAGCACCGAAGCTGACCGACAAAGGCAAATCCGGCGAAAGCCGGTGGCGCAAAGCCACGGATCTGCACCACGGGACATCCCGTGAAATGACCGCCGGGCTACCGAATTCATCCACGTGCTCCGGACTTTTCACCGGAGTCTTCCCGTGCATCTCGCGACCCCCCAACTCTCGCTCAAGCCCCGCACCGTACGCCTTACCGCGGGCCTCGCGCTCCTGGCGCTCCTCGCCGGATTTGCCGCGCTGTTCTCGTCCGGCGCCGGGCGTGCCAACGCTTTGGTCGTCTGGTGTGCCGGTGACCCCGCGATCATCGTCAACGGCAACCCCGTAGACGTCACCGTCTCGGTCCCGCTTAGCGAACTCTCCTCGATCAGCGACGTCACGGTGACCTACCACGTCGCCAAGAACGCCAACGTCCTTCTCGGCATCAACACCGGCATCCTCTTCCACGAGAAGATCGTGATCGTCAAGGATCAGCCCGCTCAGTATGGCCTGCTCTCCGTGAGCAAGATCCCGGTCGATGTGACCGTCCATTACACCGGCGCAGCGTTCCCAATCGGCGTCACCCAAATCGCACTCGGCGGGACGCACCTTTGGATCAACGGCATGTCGAACCAGGTCACCCATGCGACCGCGTACTCGCTGCTCAACCTCGGCCTGCTCTAACTATTCCATCCTGTTTCTTCGTCGGCGAGAGCCATCCGAAAGCGCCCCATCAAACGGGGCGCTTTCGCGTATCCGCGACCGGCGATGCCAGCTTTCATACCGGCGTTACGAAACACTAGCTGCCGCACGTACAGCGTCAAAAACTCCTAGCAAATTCCATCGCTTGCACTTCTCGCTTCGGTCGACGATCCACACTGGAATGAGCAGCACAGCGCTGTGACGGCCCCGGCCACCGTAAACCCGCCGTGCTGACACCAATCTTGCAGAGACGCCCGCCGCGAATCCGGCGTCTCGGAGGGTTCGATGAAAAGCAAGTTTGCCGTTGCGGGCCATCCTATCCACCCCATGCTCGTCGCCATCCCTGTTGGCCTCTTCGCCTGGGCACTCGTCTGCGACATCGTCTTCCTGTCTCGTGGCCGCGAGCAGATGTGGTACGACCTCGCCTTCTGGACTGGCATTGCTGCCTGGGTGACTGCCGCTGTAGCTGCCCTGCCCGGCCTTGGCGACTACCTGACCATCGCCCGCAAGAGCGACGCGTTCCGCATTGCGACCGCCCACTTTGGCCTGAATGCGATCATCATCGCGCTCTATGTCATCGCGATGTTCCTCATGCTCGACAATAACGCGATTACCGGCGACCAATACACCGCCGTCATCATCCTTCACGCGGTCGGCACCGGCCTGCTCGCCCTCTCTGGATGGCTGGGTGGAGAGATGGTCTACCGCCATCACCTCGCCATCGTCCCGGACGACGCTGCCCTCGCCGAAACCGAGGCGATGCGTCATCGCCACGTCTCCGGAGGGATGCCCGGCGCCCTGCACAAGTAGCACGCGGCTACTCCAGCCAGTCCTCGACGGCCAGCGCGGGAACGCGGGCGAAGTGTCTCATGTTGTGAGTCACGACCACCAACCCGCGGGCGTGGGCGATTGCCGCTATTCGCATGTCCGCGTCGCCGATTGGAGTTCCGCGTCTCTCAAGGTCGACGCGGATGGAGCTGTAGGCGCGCGCCGCAGCTCGATCGAACGGAAGCACGGCAAGGTTGGACAGGAGTTCTCGTTCGATCCTCTCCGCGAGCGGCGTTCCACGGTCACCCAACCGTTGAGCGCCGTAGAGCAATTCGCCCAATGTGATGCTGGTCGTGGCCTGGTCATCAGGGAGGGTCAGCGCAATCCGGCGGAGCAGAACGGGCGATGGCGCGCGTCTCAGGAGTTGACTTAGCGTGTCGGTATCAAGCAAATACCTCACGTCTCGATACGTATCTCACGGCCCACGTCGCGCGCTCGCTCTTTGAGGATGTCATTTACGAAGGCATCGATCTCCGCATCCTCAAGCTCCGACCATGCGCCGACCAGTGCGAGAGCGCCCGCCGGCCGCTCGCTGAGCGCCCCGGAATCTTCGATCCGGCGAAGATCTTCGATGCTCACGATCCCTGCTACTGGACGGCCGCGACGCTCGATCACGTAGCGCTCAGAGCCGTGCAGGACCTCGTCCACTACCGATGCCAGCTGGGCTTTGGCATGTGCCGCGCTGATGCGTTTGGTCACGATTTCCTCCGTTCAGAAGGCCAAAGTAACCATCCTGACCTTCATGACCATGTTAGCAGAAGCCGTGTGTACTCGTGCGCTGGCCGCTAACCGTATGCCTCAACCAAGCCGATGATTGCAAGGGAAGCCATCTTCGCGATGGCAGCGCAGCGCGGCCGCGTGCGCCGAGCGCTCACAGGGGACGGGATGGCAACGAGCTCCGAACGGAACATTCGCGTGGTCGTGGCGACAGCCGCGCTCGGTTCGCTGGCAGCGGCGACCGTGTTGGCCGCCAACGCCGCGCGGCCAGATTTCCACGAATCGGTCACCGCCGCCGCCCTCCTCATCATGGCCGTCGCCGCGCGTCACTACCCGCTCCAAATCGCCTTCCGCCGCCGGATGGTCACCGACATCGCGCCGCTCTTTGCGGCCGTGCTGTTGCTGAGCGCTCCACTCGCCGCAGCCGTCGCCTTCCTCAGCATCTTCACCGCCGAACTTACCGCCCACACCGGTACCCGCATCGATGCCCGCCAGGTGCTCTTCAATTCCTGCCAGGCGTTCCTGACCTCCGCGGCCGCCGCGGGCGTCTACGCCTCCATCGCGACCCAGCGTCTGCCGTCCTCGGATGCATCCGTCATGGTGGCGGCCGCTGCCGCCGCCGCTACAATGCTCGTCGCCGGCGATGCGCTCGTCTTCACCGTCGTCTGGGCCCAGCTTGGCCTCCGCTTCCGACGCATGCTCTGGGATTGGGTCCGCGGCCGCGCCGACCTTCCAAGCGATGCCACCCTCTACGCTGCTGGCTTCGTGGGGGCGCTTGCCGGCAGCATCCACGTCTGGCTCCTTGTCCTGCTCGTCGTCCCTACTCCCGTCCTCTATCGAGCGATGCGAAACCAGGTGGCCCTCCGTCGCCAGACCCGCGAGGCTGTCGAAGCCCTCGCCGACATCGTCGACGAACGCGACCCCTATACCTTCGGCCATTGCCGCCGCGTCGCCGAATTTACGCGCGAACTGTGTCAGCAGATGGGCCTTTCGCCGGACCTCACCGACGAGATCGTGCTTGCCGCTCGCGTCCACGATGTCGGCAAAATTGGTATCCGCGACAGCGTCCTCCAGAAGCCAGACAGGCTCACCGACGACGAGTTCGACCACATCAAGGAGCATCCCGAGATCGGCGCCCGGCTCACGGCGCGCTTCCCGGATTTCGCCGCCGGCACCCGGTACATCCGCCATCACCATGAACGCTTCGATGGCGCGGGTTATCCTGCCGGCCTCAAAGGCAAAGACATCCCCCTCGGCGCTCGCATCATCGCCGTCGCTGATACGTACGATGCCATGACGTCCACGCGCGTCTACCGCGCGGGCCTCGACGACCACGTCACCCGCCTCGAAATGGAACGCGTCCGCGGTGTCCAACTAGACCCGGAAGTCGTCGACGCCTGGTTCGCACATATGGCATGGGAATTCGGCGAAAAAGACGCACTCGCGGCGTAGGCCGCGCTAACTCAAGCTTCTTGCGCCGGCCACGCTGTTAGAAATTCAAGACGATCCATCATGTCCTCCGCGGCCTGCTCGGCCGAGATACGGAGCAGCCGCCGAAGCTGTTCGCCGATTGAATGCTGTTGCTGGTTAATCAGGACGATGCCCGCGTGGTGGCGTCCGTCACGCATCCATTGGCCGTGTAGCTGGATGAAATCGCCGCGGTTGGCAGAGCACAATACTCGACCATCCGCCGAGGCGTGGAGTAGGTGCGAGCCGTCGCTCTGCCCGTACATTCCTGCTTCGTATGGCGCGACCGCGTCGGACCTGCGGCCCGCAGCGACCGAATCAGGCCTCGGGCGGCTATGTCGTCGTCGAAATAGAACCGCAGCTGCATCCCGCTCCATGACCATCGTGTTCTGCCGCCGCCTGTTCGAAAGCCGTGTCCTCCGCGGCGATCAACGCATCCATCGTGCCTTTGTTGAGGAAGTAATACGCCAGTGCCGCATGGACTTGCCAGAGTGTGACCCCATACAACTCGGCAACTATCTCACCGGGTGTGCAGCCGCGCCTCTGCAGTGCTATCACCGTCGTCACTGAGATCGGAGTCCCGTTTATGTACGGTGAGCCGCCCCGGTAGCCGGGTCGCGCCTGGATGAGGCCTCCTATATCGAGAAGTCCCGCAACTGCACTCATTCCTTCATGTTATCAGATGGCCTTGCCAGGCCGGGCGCACGAGCTGGGTTTGTCGCCCCAGACGCTTCCCACGCCGATACTGTCCTGGGAACGTCCCGCAGATGCCCCCGCCGGGAGACCATAATGACTGGCGTTTCGGCCGCAATCTCCATCCGCGGCCTCCGTAAAAGCTATGGCGACCTTGTCGCCGTCGATGGCGTCGACCTCGAAATCCAACACGGCGAGGTCTTCTCTCTGCTCGGGCCGAATGGCGCGGGCAAGACGACGCTTGTCGAGATCCTCGAGGGCTATCGCGGCAGGAGTTCTGGCGACGCCCGTGTGCTCGGCGTCGACCCCTCCCAACCCACCCGCGATTGGCGAGCCCGCCTGGGCATCGTCCTCCAGGCCACTGGCCAATTCGAATGCCTTTCGGTCGAGGAGACCGTGACCCACTTCGCCGGCTTCTATCCTCAGCCCATGGACGTCGACCACGTCATCGGCCTCGTCGGGCTCGAAAGCAAGCGAAAGGACCGCTGGAACAATCTCTCGGGGGGCCAAAAGCGCCGCCTCGACCTCGCCCTCGGCCTCGTGGGTGACCCCGACCTCATCTTCCTCGACGAGCCCACCACCGGCTTCGACCCGGGCGCCCGCCGCCAGGCCTGGGATGTCGTCCGCGAACTCACGTCCCTCGGCAAAACCGTCGTCCTCACGACCCACTACCTCGATGAAGCGGAGGCGCTCGCGGACCGTGTCGGCGTCATCGTCGGCGGCAGGCTCATCGAGATCTCCACGCCCCGCGAACTCGGCGGCCGTGCGAGGGCCGTTGCTCATGTCACTTTCGCCGCAACCGACGCCCTCGCCGGCGTGCCATTGCCCGCCCTCCGCGGCGAGGTGCGCGCCGACAACGGTCGCTTTGTCATCACGACAGATTTCCCGACCGCCGTGGTCAGCGCCCTCGCGAATTGGGCCGCGCAACATGGCGTTGCCGAAATCCCGGCGCTCGCCGTCACTC
>DATNET010000266.1:0-2230 GCA_035606745.1 Tepidiformaceae bacterium | reverse complement strand
AAAGTCAAAACGGCGCCCACCGCGATCAGAAATACCGCTACACCGATCCCCATGAGATCCTCCAAGTTAACGCCCGCCGCAATCCGGCTGGACCTTGCGATACAAGTTGCCCAGGGTGGCGAAACTCAAACAATCCGAGTTGTCAAACCCGTGCGCCGGCGCACTAACGCGAGAAGAACGTCAGCATGTAGCGCTGGCGTGCCCGAACCTTTCGTGCTCGCGTAGGAAATACGCGCTCGCGAAGCGCTCGAGACGCCGACAAATCCTCCAAGAAGGCCCGTCGCGCACGCAGCCGACGTCGCTGCACATCTCGATACTCATCTCGATCCATGCGGCACATGTCCCCTGTGTTGATGACTGACAAACGAGCGCCGCGGGTTTGACTCCAACCGGAGTGGTCTTCACGAAGTCGTCAGATTGGTTCTTGATACTGGGCTTACATTCGCAGTTCACTGGTTAGCGGACTCGTCCGTGGTTCGCGGAGGACTCCAATGAGCGGACGGCGGGACAGGTCCTCGTCACGGTCGCGCTCGTTGCTGGTCATCTTGGGAATCTTCGGAGCGTGCGCTCTTGCGGCCAGCCTCGCCTTTCACAACACCATCGGGACGGCGCTTGCGAGCACCTATCTCGTTGTGATCGTTTCAGCGGGATCAGTCTTGATCTGGCGACGCAGGATCTGATTCCTCACCGGAAGGACGCTGGTGCAGCATCTGATTGTCACCTACGGGTATCTCGCGATCTTTCTCTTGATGCTGGTCGAGTCGGCATGCATTCCGGTTCCCTCGGAAGTGACCATGCTGTTCGGCGGGGCGCTGGCAAGCGGCGCCATCGCCGGAACGCGGCTGAACATCGTTGCCGTCGTGTTGGCTGGCACGGCCGGCAATGTGGCGGGCAGCTACCTCGCGTGGGCCGTGGGACGGTGGGTAGGACCGGCGGCCGTCCGCCGATGGGGTCGGCATCTGCGGCTTGCCGATCACGACATCGATCGAGCGCAACGTTGGTTTGACCGCCACGGCGCAGCATCGGTGTTCTTCGGTCGCCTCCTGCCCGTCATCCGCACGTTCATCTCGTTGCCCGCAGGATTCGCTGCGATGCGGCCCGTTCGATTCGGGGTGTACACCGTGGCCGGGTGCCTGCCATGGACTGCGGCCTTGGCATGGATCGGATACGCCATCGGCGCGAATTGGCAGCACGTCGCGAACGCCTTTCACGGACCGACCTACGCGATCGCTGCAGGCGTAGTGATCGCCGTCCTCGTCGGACTCTGGCTCCTTTGGCGTCGACGCGACGCCCCTGCATAGGCGATGACGCCGGCTGGATCCCGTTCGGCGGTCAGACGTTAGAGACGACGCCGAACGCGGTCACGCCAGGGGCGCCCATCCGGGTCGTACAAGAATCTGAGCAGCACCGATGCCCACGCCCGTTTTGCCCGGGTGACTCCGGTCAGCTGGTGGGGGACGACGCGGCCCGGTGGCCGCGGGCCGCTCTGGCCGCCCCGGTGCCACGCGGCAAGCATGTCCGCTTGGCGCCTGAAGGCTTCGAACGCCTCTCTCGGATTCAGCAGGTCCGCGTCATCGCCAACGTTTCGGTCGAGGTGCTCGCGCCACAGACGTAGCCGGAGGTCTCGGGCGAAACTGCGCGCACCATCGCCCAAACCCGCCGGATCCTGCGGTTCTCGGCGATCCTGGTCCGCGTCGAGCACCGCGATGGATAGCTCGCTGTCGTGGCTCCACGAGCGGCGGTTGAGGTTGTCCGACCCGACGATCGCCCAAACGTCGTCGACGATCACCGTCTTGGCGTGCACGTATACCGGGGTACCCGAATGGTTTTCCAGGTCATACAAGGCAAAACGCGGCCCCCCCGCGGTGACGCACGCACGCACGGCGTCGTGTCGGCCCAGCACACTAGGCACCCGGGAAGCTCCGTCGTTGTCGGGGTAGCGGGGCACGAGCACGATGACGCGCAGCTGCTCGTTATCGCGCAAGGCGCGGGCGACCATCTCGGACACCGGCCGTGACCAGAAGTACTGGTCTTCTACGTACACGAGAGCGCGGGCTCGCGCGAACGCCTTGCGGTAGGCATGCGCGATACTGCGCTCTCCGTGCGGCGCGAACGGGTACCGCCGCAAACGCGCGGGGTAGGTGCGCAGGACCTGGATCGCGTGGCTGCCACGCCGTTTCTCATCATCGGCTATCGGCGGTGGCAAGGGCCGGCCCGTCATCGCCCCGAT
>DATNET010000240.1:0-3672 GCA_035606745.1 Tepidiformaceae bacterium | reverse complement strand
GCACGTCATCATCGCCACGGGTGCGTCGACGCGCAGCATTCCCGCGGCGCCGATCGATGGCAAGGTGGTAGTCACAAGCCACGAGGCGCTGCTCGTTCGCGAAGCGCCGAAGCGAGCCGTCGTCATCGGCGCCGGCCCTGTGGGTGTCGAATTCGCCCACCTTTGGGCAAGTTACGGCTCGCAGGTCACTATCGTGGAACTCCTCGATACGCTCGTACCGCTGGAAGAGCCAGACAGTGGCCGTTTGCTCAAGCGCTCTTTCGAAGCGCGGGGCATTACGTGCCTCGTGAAGACGAAGGTTGAAAGCGTCAAGGTCAATGGCGCCATAGCGACCGTTGCGGTGAGCGGCGACGGGGCGGAGCGGACACTCGAGGCGGAAGCGGTGCTCGTTGCGATTGGGTTCGTTGCAAACACGCAGGGGCTTGGTCTCGAAACGGCCGGGGTTGCGACAGACCACGGATTTATCTCGATCGATAACCAGATGCGGACCAATGTCCCAGGGATTTACGCAATCGGTGATGTCACGGGAAAGCTCATGCTTGCACACGTCGCATCCGAACAAGGCGTCGTCGCCGCTGAACACATTGCGGGGAAGCAGGTGCCGGTGCTTGATTACGTCCAGATGCCGCGCGCGACGTTCTGTCAGCCGCAGGTAGGTTCGATCGGTTATACCGAACAGGCCGCGAAAGCCGCCGGCTTTACGGTGAAGACGGGCAGGTTCCCGCTCACCGCGCTTGGCAAGGCCATCGCTGTGGGCGAGACTGAAGGCTTTGTGAAGGTCGTCGCGGATGTCCCGACAGGGCAGGTACTGGGCATCCACATGATCGGCCACGATATGAATGACCTCCTGGGCGAAGCCACCATGGTCGCGCTTCTCGAGGCAACGACGATTGAAGTCGGCTTCGCGGTCCATGCGCATCCGACGCTCGCAGAAGCGATTAAGGAAGCGGCATTGGCCGCGAATGGCGAGGCGATCCACATCGTCCAACGCAAGAATTCGCCATCCCCGCCGCAGCAAGGAGTAACTACACGGTGAGTGCAGCAGCAGATACAGCACAATCGACCATTGTTCAGACTGGCGCCGCTCCGGCCGGTCCCGGCCCGTCGGCCCCCGATTCCGGCCCGAGCGTCGAGGAACTCAACCACTTTCTCTACCAGATGATGCTTATCCGGCGCTTCGAAGAGAAGACCGGTGAGATGTACACAAAGGGCCGTGTCCGCGGATTCCTCCACCTCTACACGGGGCAGGAAGCTTGCGCGGTGGGAATGATCAACGCCCTCGCCGACCACGACAAGATGGTGACCCACTATCGCGACCACGGGCACGCCCTGGCGCGCGGCCTCGATCCGAACCGCATTATGGCCGAGCTGTTCGGGCGCTCAGGTGGCGTCAGCGGCGGCCGCGGCGGTTCGATGCACCTCTACGACGTCTCGAAGGGGTTCCTTGGTGGATACGCCATCGTGGGAGCCCACCTGCCGCTCGCTGTCGGACTCGGGCTGGCCGCGAAGATGAAGAAGAATGACTCCGTCACGCTCTGCATCTTCGGCGACGGCAGCGTTGCCGAGGGCGAATTCCACGAATCGCTGAACCTCGCAGTGCTGTGGAAAACCCCCGTGGTCTTCTTTTGCGAAAACAACCTGTACGGCATGGGCGTGCCCTTGCAGGAGTCGCTTTCGACCGGGATCTCCCGGCTTGCCGCGGCCTACAACATGCCGTCTGTCCAGATCAACGGCATGGACGTCCTCGAAGTCAACCGTGAAGCAAAGAAGGCCGTCGAGCACTGCCGCACCCAGGGCGGCCCCTACTTCATCGAAGCGATGACCTACCGCTACCGCGGACATTCCATGTCTGACCCTGAGCTCTATCGCCTCAAGGAGGAGGTAGAACAGTACCGGAAGCGAGACGCCATCGAAGCCCTGAAGCTCCACATGACGGAACGCGGAATACTCGACGATGCCGGCCTGGCCGAGATCGCGGAGCGCGTGGAACGCACGGTCGATGATGCGGTCGCTTTTGCCGAAGCGAGCCCGCAGCCCGGCCTGGATACGCTTGGGCTTTACGTCACAAAGGAGCCCGGCGATGACTGAGATGCGAATGCGCGACGCGCTCAAGGAAGCGCTCAGAGAGGAGATGCACCGCGACGATCGGGTGTTCCTCATGGGCGAGGATATCGGCGCCTATGGCGGCTCCTACGCCGTCACGGCGGGCCTTCTCAAGGAGTTCGGCGAAGAACGGGTGCTCGATACGCCGATCGCCGAGTCCGGCATCATCGGTGCGGGCATTGGTGCGGCCATGGGTGGCATGCACCCAATGGTCGAGCTGATGACGATTAACTTCAGCTTCCTCGCGATGGACCAGATCGTGAACAGCGCGGCCAAGCTCCACTACATGTCGAACGCCCAGATAACAGTGCCGCTCGTGATTCGAATGGCAAGTGGCGGCGGCAGCCAACTTGGCGCGACCCATAGCCACAGCCTTGAAGGTCTCTACGCGCACTTCCCCGGGCTGAAGGTCGTCTGCCCATCGAACGCCGCCGACGCCAAAGGCCTGCTCAAGCGGGCCTTCCGCGACGAGAACACGGTGATCTTCATCGAACACACAGCGAACTACGCGCTCAAAGGTGAAGTACCCGACGACCCGGACTTCCTCATCGAATTCGGCCAGGCGAATGTCCTTCGTGAAGGTGCGGACGTGACGATCGTCGGTTATTCAGGCAGCGTCCACCAGGCAATGCGTGCAGCGACCATGCTGCAAGATCAGGAAAACATCAGCGCTGAGGTCATCGACCTCCGCACGCTTCGACCGCTGGACATGGAAACGGTGCTCACTTCTGTCCGCAAGACGAACCGCGCGGTCATCGTCGAAGATGATTGGAAGTTCGGCGGCTTCGGCGGCGAGCTCAGCGCCCAGATCATGGAGCACGCCTTCGACTACCTCGACGCACCCGTGGCGCGAGTGGCCAGTAAGGACGTCCCGCTGCCGTACAATCGCAATCTGGAGTTCGCCGCACTGCCATCGGAAGAGGACGTCGTCGAGGCTGTCCTCGCGATGCTGTAGGCCAGGAGCCGCACCGTGACTTTTGAGATCACCATGCCCCAGATGGGCGCCGACATGACTGAAGGGACGCTCATCAAGTGGGTGAAGCAGGTGGGCGACCATGTCGAGCGAGGCGACATCCTCGCGGAGGTCGAAACCGACAAGGCCACGGTAGAGCTCGAAGCGTTTGAGGCGGGCGACCTGCTCAAGCAACTGGTGGGCGAAGGTGAAGTTGTGCCCGTGGGCGAAGTCATCGGGCTACTCGGCGACGCTTCTGAGGCCGTCCCCGACATCGAGCGCAAACCACCTGCCGAGACGCCGGCACGGCGTACCGTCGAACGCCCAGCGGAAGAGCCCACATCTGGCGGTTCCCCCCAGCCCCAGACGGCAGCCAGCAAGGCCAGCACCGCCGTCGCGGAACCGGCTGCGGGCGACGATGGCCGAGTCCGCATATCGCCCGTCGCCCGACGCATGGCCAGCGAAGCTGGAATCGACGTTCGAGGACTGTCTGGCAGCGGCCCCGACGGTCGCATCTTGCGCCGCGATGTTGAAGGCGCGATTGCCGCAAGGGATGCCGCGCCATCTACGCAAAGCGGGGCACCCACGGCACCGGCGCCGCCGCCTGCCGCTGGCCG
>DATNET010000226.1:0-3314 GCA_035606745.1 Tepidiformaceae bacterium | reverse complement strand
CCTTGATCTGGGCCTTCGCGCGCGCGGCGCGCCCGAGTGAACAGATGCGCTTCACAAGCTGGGTTTCGGCGTTCAGCGAATCGTCGATTTTCGAGCGGTCGGCGGTTGGCCATTGGGCGAGATGGACGCTGGCCGGGGCCGCCGCGTCGATCGAGCAGACGAGGTTCTGGTAGAGCTCTTCGGCGATGAACGGGGTGAACGGCGCCAGCAGCTTCGAAACTGTCACGAGGGCCGTGTAGAGGGTGTGGTAGGCGCTCTGCTTGTCGGTGTCGCTTTCGCTCGCGCCGCGCCAGAAGCGCCGCCTGCTGCGCCGCACGTACCAGTTCGAAAGGTCGTCGACGAACGTCTCGATGGCGCGGGCGGCATCCGTGGGGTCGTAGGCTTCCAGCTCCTCGGTGACCTTGAGGACGAGCGCGTTCAGCTCGCTCAGCAGCCAGCGATCGAGCTCCGGCACGGCATCGGCGGGCGGCGCGACGCGGGGGTCGGCGTTATCGATGTTCGCGTAGCTGACGAAGAATGAGTAGGTGTTCCAGAGGGTGAGGAGGAAGCGCCGCAGGCCCTCTTCGACGAGTCCCAGCGAGAAGCGCCGCGACGAACCAGCGGGGCTGGCCGTGTACATGTACCAGCGCGTGGCGTCGGCGCCATGGGCATCGAGCACCTCCCAGGGCGAGACCGTGTTGCCCTTGGACTTGGACATCTTGTTGCCTTTTTCGTCGTTGATGTGGCCAAGGCAGATGACGTTGCGGAAGGCGATGCTGTCGGGCACGGCTTCGCTGGCGGCGAGGAGCGTGGCTTCCGCGTGCAGCGTGTAGAACCAGCCACGGGTCTGGTCGATCGCTTCGCAGATGAAGTCGGCGGGGAAGTTGCGCAGGAACTCGTCCTGGTTTTCGAACGGGTAGTGCCACTGGGCGTAGGGCATCGCGCCGCTGTCGTACCAGGCATCCGCGACCTCGGGGATACGCCGGGCAGTGCCACCGCAGTCGTCGCAGCGCAGCAGGATGTCGTCGATGAACGGCCGATGGAGATCATCGAGCGCCTCGGCCTTCGCGGGTTCGAGGGCGCGTTCGATGAGCTCGGCCCTGGAGCCGATGCAGCTCGACTCGCCGCACGATTCGCATACCCAGATCGGGAGGGGCGAGCCCCAATAGCGTTCGCGACTGACTGCCCAGTCGATGTTGTTTTCGAGCCAGTTGCCGAAACGGCCATTCTTGATGTGTTCGGGGTACCAGTTGATGCGGCTGTTGCCTTCGAGGAGCGCCGCCTTTTGCTTCGTGGTGCGGATGTACCAGCTTGGCTTGGCGTAATAGAGCAGGGGAGTGCCGCAGCGCCAGCAGAACGGGTAGGTGTGCTTGATCGTCCCGTGCTTGAGCATCAGGCCGCGCGACTCGAGGTCGCGGATGACGTCGGCGTCCGCCTGCTTGACGAACTTGCCTGCGCCGGGCAGGCCGGGAGCCATGATCCCACGCAGGTCGACGGGCTGGACGAAGAGAAGGCCGTGGGATTTGCCTTCCTCGAAGTCTTCGCCGCCGAAGGAGGTGGCGTTGTGGACGATGCCGGTGCCGTCATCGAGCGAGACGTAATCGGCGGCGATGACGCGGCGCAAGCCGCTGGTCGCGCGATCGAAGTCTTCACCGCTCCCGGCAACGGGCCGCAGGCGTCCTTCGGGGTCGAAACGCATGACGGGCTGACCGAGCAATTCGGGCCGGTAGAGCGGTTCGTACTTGAGGCCAACGAGGGCGGTGCCGGGAAAGCTGGCGATATGCGAGGAACGCTCTCCGAGGACCTTTTCGGCGAGCGCCGCCGCGACCACGTAGTGCTCGCCTTCGTGCTCATACAGTCCGTACGTAGCTTCAGGATTGACCGCCAAGGCGACGTTCGCGGGGAGCGTCCATGGCGTGGTGGTCCACGCGACAAGGCTCAGGGGCCCATCGAACGCCGCATCGACGCCCGTCGCCGCCAGGAACTCAGAACTCAGAACTCGGAACTTAGGAAACACGCTGGGGTCCGGCGTGTCGTCCTGGTAGCCGAGGGAGACTTCGTGGTCGCTCAGGCTGGTGCCGCAGCGCGGGCAGTAGGGCCCGACGCGGTAATCCTGGTAGACGAGGCCGTGGTCCCACATCTGCTTGAGCAGCCACCAGCCGCTTTCGATGTAGCTGTTGTGCCACGTGACGTAGGGGTCGTCGTAATCGGCCCAGTAGGCGATGCGTTCGCTGAGGCGGGTCCACTCCTCCACGTAGCGCGACACCGATTCCTTGCATTTTGCGTTGAAGGCGGCGATGCCATAGGCCTCGATCTCGGGCTTGGATTTGAGGCCGAGCTCCTTTTCGATTTCCAGTTCGACCGGCAGGCCGTGAGTATCCCAGCCGCCTTTGCGGGGCACGCGATAGCCCTGCATCGTCTTGTAGCGCGGGATGAGGTCCTTGAAGACGCGCGAGAGGACGTGGTGGATCCCTGGGCGCGCGTTGGCCGTCGGGGGGCCTTCATAAAAGACGAACAGGTTGTCTTCGGGGCGCTCTTCTACGCTCCGACGAAAAATCGCGTTTCGCTGCCAGAAGGCGAGGATGCCTTCTTCCAATTTCGGGAAGTTCACGCGGGGGTCGACGGGCTTGAACATGGCAGAGCCTCACGTTTCGCAGGGATGGCGCAGGTGCAACCGCGCGGGCGGGCGCAGCGTACCTACTGACGATGGCTTGCTGTTGCGAAACCGGCGTGAAAAAGAAAACGCCCGTCCCACAACCAGGGACGAGCGTTAAAGCCCGCGGTACCACCCTGCTTCCGTTCACCGGCGATGCCGGTGTCCGGCGCTTTGCGGGACGCCATCACGTCCCTGCCCCTGCTAACGGCGGGCAGCCGTCCGTCTCTACTCAGGCGACAGCCATACCGAGCCTGCGGTTCGGGCTGCCTGTCGCTCTTTTGAACGGAAGCTCGGGAGGGATTTTCGCGGCTGCTGCCTGTGCCCCCTTTCACCGTACGGGGCTCGCTGGAATGGCTCGCAGACGTTACTCGTCTCCGTCGTTGCCTCTGCTCTCCAGTGAATCAGCGCGGCGGGAGCGTTGTCAATGTTTTCGATGAAAACTGTCAGCGGGCAGCGCTCGGCGTGGCGGTCGACGGGTGCCGGCAAGCGCGTCCGAACGTGCTTGTTCGCCGGCGTGGCCGTGGTCGCGTTGCTCGGGGCTGCGTGCAGCCGCGGCGGCTCTGCGAGTGATGTTGCCGCTTCGCCGCTGGTTACCATGACCCTCGTGCCCACGCCGACGGCGCCAGCGGGGACGCCCACGCCAGCCCCGACAGAGCTTCGCGTGGCGTTCATCGACTTG
>DATNET010000224.1:0-2482 GCA_035606745.1 Tepidiformaceae bacterium | reverse complement strand
TCCGGCACAAGATGGCGGATGGGCCGCCCATCGGCCACACGCTGGCGGATGTTCGTCGAACTGATCGCTATCGGGGACATCTCGAGCCGCACGTCGCCGGTGCCCAGATCGGGCTCGGGAGGCAGTTTGCCACGCTTCTTCCTGGCCGGCTGGCGCGGCGCAACGGCCAGGGTCGCGAGCTGCCGAATACGCTCCGGCGACTTCCAATTGGGAAGGTCCTCCAGTGCATCGGCTCCCAGCACGAGGATGAGCGTTGTCTGACCCTCGGCGTGCAGCTCCTCGAGGGTGTCCACGGTATAGCTTGGGCCGGCGCGTCGAATCTCGCGGTCATCGACGACGAACGTGTCAATGCCAGCGACAGCCAGTCGCACCATGGCCAGGCGGTCCTTCGCCGGCGAAACCAGGTACTCGAGGCCGTTGTCGCCGGATCCTGTGGCAGGCTCGGCGTCCTTCTCCCGGAATGGCCCGGGCCAACTCGGCTCGTCCCGGAGCGGAACGGGCGAACCCTTGGCCCCGGTCTTCCGCCAGGGGTCTCCTGCCGGTAGGAAGACGGCCCGCGCCGCTCCGAACTGCGAGCGGGCGCGTTGCGCGAGCACAAGGTGCCCGATGTGGGGCGGGTCGAATGTCCCCCCAAGAAGCACCAGCGGATCGGCCATTGTCACGAGTTTAAGGGCCGGTTCGGGAGCTGTCGCGAGCCATGAGCGGCCCGGGAATCGCGGCTGCCCGGCTACTGCCGCGGTTTCGCCCATTGACGCCATTTCGGATTCGGTCTAGAAGGACAGTACGTACCCCGGCACGGAGAAAGAAAATGACAACGGCGTCAGTCCTCGAAATCGAAAAGATGCGTGGCATCGGCGATGCGCGCGACCGCGTTGCCGAATCCGCGACGCCCGGCGCCCGAAGGCTGCCGGCGAAGACGGTCATCGTTTCGGCCGACAGCCACTGGCTTGAGGGCGACATCTGGGTCGAACGCTTTCCCGAGCACCTCAAACACCGTGCGCCGCGGGTATTCTTCGAGGACGGCGGCTGGCAGGTCGAACTTGGGGGCAAACGGCTGACGCCGCCGGGCTCCGCTGCTGCATCGTGCGCGTTCGAATGCGTACCGGGCTTCAACAACATTGAAGCGCGCATGAAGGACCTCGACGCCGAAGGCGTCGACCAGGAGATCCTCTTTCCCCAGAAGTTCTTCAACCTGCTGTTTCTCGAACATTTCGAAGAGAAGGAATGGTGCGCGCGCGCCTACAACCAGGCACTCTCGGAGTTTTGCGCGGGCCAGCCCGACCGCCTCCACGGTGTCGCCATCCTGAACTGGTGGGACCCCGAAGCGACGCGCGACGCCCTCGCCGAGATCAAGGCGCTGGGTTTCAAAACGGCGATGATCCCGATCCAGCCGGGCAAGGATGCCAATGGCGAGCTCATCAACTACCACAGCGAACGCATGGAGCCGTTCTGGGCCGCGATCGAAGAGGCGGGGTTGCCTATTTGCTTCCACATCGGCGAGCGGCCAGTGAACCCGGCCACGTCTCCGCGGGGCGCCGCGGGCATCTTCGTGATGAACCAGATGGGGGGCATGCGCAACATCTGGTCGACGCTGACGTTCGGCGGCGTGTTCGACCGCAACCCCGGCCTGCGCGTGATCTTTGTCGAAAGCGGCCTGCACTGGGTGCCCGGGGCGCTGCAGGAAGCGGACATGATCTACGAGTCGTTCCCGAACCACATCCGGCCGCAACTCAGCCATTCGCCCAGCTATTACTGGTTCGAGAACTGCTACGCCACGTTCATGGTCGACCCGGCCGGGCTCGAAATGCTGCACCGGATCGGCCCGGAGCGCTGCATGTGGTCATCCGATTACCCGCACAACGAGAGCACGCTCGGCTACACGCGCAGCGCCGTCGACGCCGTGTTTCGCGCGACCACCGCGGAGAACGCGCGGAAGATCGTGGGTGGCAACGCGATTGAGCTGTTCGGGTTGGAACCGTTCCGGGCGAAGAAGCCGCGCCGCCGCGCCGAGAGCCTGGCCTCCTAGCCGGTGGCAGGAAGACTTGCCGGGCGGGTTGCGCTGATCACCGCCGTTGGTGACCTTGCGGGCGATGCGCTCGTGCGTGGCCTGGCGGGCGAGGGGGCGAGCGTGGCCGCCAACCACCTCAAGCCCGACGTTGCGGAACGCTCGGCCGGGCTCGCGCGGGAATTGGGAGCGCAGGCTCGCGCGGTCAGCGCTCACCTGCTCGAGCGCGACGCGGTGAGTGCAGCAGTGGATTCGGTGGTCGCCGAATTCGGCCGGCTCGACATCCTCATCGCCAACGCCACCTGGTTCATCCCGAACGACCCGTTGGCGAGCGGCGAGGCCGAGTGGCAGCGCATCGTCGAACGCAACTTGCGGGCACAGGTGCATGCGGTCGAGGCGGTGCTTCCGCACATGAAAGCGGCTGGTTACGGCAAGATCGTGGTCATGGCGAGCGTGGCGGGACAGATGGGCATGCCG
>DATNET010000223.1:0-2299 GCA_035606745.1 Tepidiformaceae bacterium | reverse complement strand
GTAACTCTTGGCTATCTCGAAGCCGGCTTTGACCTCAAACCGATTGACACGGCCAACGCAGGACAGAAGCAGCTGGGCAATGCGCACCTGGTTTGGGGGATGTGCGGAATGCGAGGCCGGGTTGGAAGCCATCACAACCCTGAATTCACGGGCCTTCACTGGAGCGAAACTGACTGTGGTCGGCACGGAAGTCAGCGGCATCTCCGCCAGCGTGCGCCACGCTGCGCCCTCATGGACCTCCAGTCGCGGCAGGACCGCTGGTTCGGAAAACATCGACGTGGCGTTGCGGATGAAGAGCGTCGCCGAACGCAGGGTTTGCGGGGTATCGTAACTGACCAACACCGTGGGTGGCTCGCCCGCAGCGCTGCTGGCGACCGGCGCGCTCGTTTCCAGGCTGTCATCCACTAATGCCGCGGCATCCACTGCTTGACCGGATGCACTCGTGAAGTGCGGATCCGGAGTTGCCGCCATATCCTGTACCGGATACGCCAGCACCGCGACATCACCGAAATACGTATCTTTCTGACTGCTCAGCGCGAGCGCCTGATAGGGGCCCGTGACCCTCGGGGGCTCGGGCAGTGGGCCTTTGAAGTGACGCCCTCCTTGGATCTCAACTTCGCTCCAGACCAGCTTTTTCATGGCGTCCGCCGCCGGGACCCAGGGGCCGCCACTCTCACTCCACCCGGGCGAGGACGCTACCGCCACCTCGAGCCCGAGCTGGTGGGCGGTCTCGACAGCAAAGTGAAAAGCGTCCTGCCATTGTGGTGTCATGAACACCAGACGCTGATCAACCACCTGGCGTTGCCCGAGGCCCACGTCGAAGTTCTGAACTCCGCCGATTCCCACCCGTGCCATCCACGAGAGATCCGACGCGATTCCGTCCTTGGTAATGTTGCCGTTCATCCAATGCCACCACACGCGGGGGCGAGCGCTGTTGGGCGGATTCGCGAATCCGGCGGCAAGCTCGTCGGGGGCGCCATCGTGCGCTGACGCAGGCCGCCCTGTAGGAAAGGCTGCGAGGACCAGGAGCATGAGGGCGCGCACCACAAACCTCGGCGCGTGGCAACCAACTCGCTCACTCATGGCTCGCGGCATATCTTATTCTCGGACTGTTGATCGAGGAGGCAAGGCCGGGAGCCATCTGCGCATCAGGCCGCTTCAAAGGTGAGCCGGTCGACCCGGATGGGCGCCGACCCGGTATTGACGAGGCACAAATCCTCCCTGGCACGGGCGCCAGCCAGTGCCACCCGCCCCTGCCCGCGCCCTAGCAGACGCCCCTGCGCGTTCCGGCGCCGGATCTCCAGCGGCCCGTCCGCCAGGATCGTGAGCGCGTCGGTGACTCCGCGGACACGAGGGTAGCGGGCGAGCCCGCCGGGAGAGAGCTCGAGCACGAACGTGTCGTCATCGCGATGCGCAACCGCGCCACCGCGCGCATCGAAGAAGTCCGCCGCCGCTATTCCTCGGCGCGCGTCATACTGGCCGACGCCAACCGTATCGAGCCGGACCGGAGCGATCGTGCCATCGGCTCGGTAATGGACGTAGGAGATCAGGCTGTTGCGGTAATGCTCGGTCGCCCCCGGCGTCGCCTGGTCGTTGCACGCGAAATAACATTGACCGTTCAATTCGAAGAAGCTGCCGTGTCGGTCGTAATTCAACAGGTCGTAACGTGCGCCCGGGCGCACGAGGCGCAGTTCGGGGTCGGTCGTTGCTTCGCTCAGTATCGAGCCTTGCGTCTCGAACGGGCCGTAGGGGCTGCGTCCGATCGCATAATAACTTCCCCACGAGAGATAGTAGAGGTCGCCGCGGCGGTGGAGGAACGGCTTGTCGTCGGTCAGCCCCTTGGCATAGGGGCCGACTGCCTTCTCGACCTTCAGCGGGCGCGGCGGCTCGGCCAGCGAGACCATGTCCTCGCCAAGCCGCGCGACGAAATACTTAAACGTTCCGAACACGAGATAGTTCGCGCCATCCGCGTCCTGAAGAATGCCGGGATCGCGCGCCTCGGTTTTAACCAGCCCTTCGGCGATCAGCGGCTTGCCGATCGGGTCGCGCCACGGCCCCGCCGGATGGTCGGCGACGACCACCCCGATCTCCTTCGGCCCGCGCGAAAAGTACAGATAGTAACGCCCGTCCTTACGCGCCGCGTCGGTCGCCCAGCACTGGTCGCTGGGCCTGCCCCAATAGGTCTGCTCAGGCCTCAGCGTGCCGGCATGGCGCCAGTCGACGAGGTTGCGCGAACGCCAGACCTGCCAGTCGCGCATCACGAAGCCCTCGGCGGCGGGATCAGCGTCGTGAGTGGCGT
>DATNET010000184.1:0-3487 GCA_035606745.1 Tepidiformaceae bacterium | reverse complement strand
TCCGCAAGTATGAGCGAGTCGCCGTGGCGGACATATGGGAGTGCGGACCGTAGCGGCGTGACGTCACCTACCGGCCGTCCCGTGCTGTCCAACGACTGCAGCGACAGGACAATGTTCAACGTGTCCCCACCAACGGTCACGCTGCCGCCGACGGCGTCGAGGGTCTTCAAGCCCGGAAACAGTGGCGCGGGAATGCGCTGTCCGTTCACGCTGATCAAGTTGTAGGTCCCGCCGAACGGGCGAACGGACGTAGAGCTACTGCACGCCGCGACCAGCCCAATGCCGCACGCAAGGATGAGAAGCCGCACTGGATCTCCGTGCAACGATCGTTCGAGTGAAAACCGGGTCGCCGCTAGTCGGCGCTGTACCTCAACATTTGCATGAACCTGCCGCGGTCGCAAGAAAGCGGTGTGCATTCCCGTTAGAACTGGCACGTTACGTCGCACAGGCGTGAAGCTCTGTGCGGCGCGCGAGCAGATTGCCCCACCAAGGTGCGTCGCATGAAGACGTTCTTGAAGTCGGACGACGGATACAGCAAACCGAGCGCCGTGAAGGCGAGCGTGCTTATCGCGGCACTCGGACAACGGCTCCGTCGCTACCAATAACGCCAGCCACATACAACCACGGCCCCTTGATAACAGCTCCCCCAGTGGCGCCGATGCCGCCACGTAGGTAGCAGGTGCGCAACTGCTTGCCCCTCAGTGCGACTGCTTCGCCTGAAGTCCCAGAGTAACGCGGTCCCATTCTCTTCTGTCGCGCCAAAAGCGATGTCCAATCGAAATCCAGCGAGCCGCGGGTTCAACACTGAAAAGTCGCCCTGATCGATTTGCCCAACGCGCGTGCTGTACGCGAAGACGATCACATCGCCCTGCCCCACCACCGTGCGCTGCGCCTAACGGGCCGAGCGGACGGCGGCCGTTACGGTCCAGGCGGATCTTGCTGGATTTTCTGGAACGTCGCCGCGGCCGAGTCGCTGGCAGTGACGAGCGATCCGGTGAGCACCCGGGAAGACGACAGCATCGCGTTCAGGTGAAGCGTCACGTCGTCGTCCAGTCGCGCTGCGTCGAGAGCGCGCGCCAATTATGCCGGCGCGCGCATCAGCACCCAACCCAACAACCCAGCGATAAGAACGTCCGGTATCAGGGGAACGAAGAAGAAGTATCGCGTGACGAGAAGTGCGTGCGCGAGGTTGGCCGCCAGGAAGAGCATTGCGATCGGCTTGATTGCGACGGGAGCCACGGCCGCGATGCCCGCCAGCTGCCAGAAGAGGATGGCTTCCACAAGGCAGATGAACGCGGCCTCGAGGCCGAGGCCGAAATACAGGTCCCAGTAGCTTCGCTTCGCGCGACCGAAGTCGAACTGATGGTCCTTCATTGCCTGGACCACGGCGATTTCGCCGGCGCCGTGGGTCGGCTTTGCCCGCACGAACAATGTGCCATGGGCGGCGAACTGCAGCAGCGCGACGATCGCGGTGACGCGAAGGAGAGATGACGTCGTCATCGGCGTTGCCGGTCAGCGGCGATGAGGTGCGTCATGCCGCGATGGTGCTGCGGCGCGCCAGCTCGGCAAGGGCGGCCGGCCAGTGTTCCTTGTCGAAGATGAGCCGGGAAGTCCGGATGCGTCCGTCGATGGTCGTGATCCACTCAATGGTCTGTACGGCGCCAGCCGGCGTGTCCGTGACGAAATCATAGAACACGGCAACGTCGTTGCCGTCGGCGATCGTCGCGCGCACGTCATTGCGGACGAGGATCGGCGCCAGGCGACGCAAGGCCGCGACGAAGGCCTGCTGGCCGCGGATCGGCGGTCCCGACGTCACGAACTCGACGTCCGGGTGCAGCAGCTCGGCGACACGGTCGAAGTCACGATGGCCGACGGCGTCGATGTAAGTGAGAGCGAGCGAGCGTGGTTGGTGGTGCGCATCCATTGGTCGGCTCCTGAAAAGGTTCGCTTGATAAAATCAAATGCGTACTTTCTTTTGTCAAGTCCAACGCTTACATTCCTGGCATGCGCTCATACAGACAGTTTTGCGGCCTCGCCAAGAGCCTGGACGTTGTCGGCGACCGGTGGACCCTGCTCATCGTTCGGGAGTTGCTCATTCGCGGGCCATCGCGGTACAGCGACCTACGGGCCGGCTTGCCGGGTATCCCGACGAATCTCCTCGCCAACCGTCTGCGGGAGATGGAGGCAGCAGGGCTGATCGAGCGCGATATGGCGTCGGCGCCGACGCCGGCCGCCCTCTATAAGTTGACGTCCAGGGGTGAGGCCCTCGAATCCGTAATTGCGGCACTCGGCCGATGGGCCGGGCCGCTGCTCGCGGTCCCGGAGGCAACGGATGTCTTTCTTCCCCATTGGCTGGTGCTGCCGGCGCGCCTGTACCTCGTGGACCGTACGCCGCAGGGACCGGCTGTTTCGATCGAGGTGCGCGATCAGGACGAGCGCGTAACGCTCGAGGCTCGGAACGGGTCCGTGCGCGCGCGCGTTGGGCCAGCGAAGCACCCGGACGTGGTGGTCACCGGACCGACGGCCATTGTGTGGCAGCTCCTCATCGGCAAAATCGACGTTGCCCGTGCGCAGGCTGCGGGCGTGCGGATTGAAGGCCGTCGTGCGGCGCTCAGGCGCTTCGGACCGCGACCGCCGAGAAACGCTGCCTAACGTCGCGCTGATGCGCCTGACTTCATTGGCTTGTCGCTCCTGCTTTCACGACCATGTGTGGCACAGTGCGCGGGCGTCACATGAAGCCACAGCGACCCGGGAGGCTGAGCGCGTAGCGTCTCTTCTGAGGTCCCACCACAAGTCCCACCACAGGGGCCGAAAAAGGCAAAGGCGCCACGACGTCAGCCGTAGCGCCTACTGCAGTTGCTCCTCCTGGGCTCGAACCAGGACTCTCCTGATCCAGAGTCATTTCGTTAAGGGGCCGTTAGGCGGCTTCCATAGGAGAATCAGGTCGGGGTGCTGCCACGGGAAGTCGCGTTTCTGCCACAAAGTCCCACCACATCTCCCACCACAGTCCGGGGCTGCTCAACGAGCTCGCTGCCATTCTCCGTCACCCTTGAAGTTGAGGCTGTGCTTGTAGCCCGAAGCCTGCCACAGCAAGTCCAGGGCGGGTCGGACTACCTTGGCGACAGTCGCGTCATCTCCCGCTGCCGGAAGCGAGGTTGCAACCTCGGGCGGGGCGTCTCGTTGTGCGCTAGCGAAAAGCCAGGAAAGAAACCAAGATTCTAGCTCTCGAGATCGCCAGCTGACAGCTATGCTCAGGTTACGGAACGATGTCTTGCGCCGGACACTCATGCGGTCGATATCGCTTTTGTGGATTGTGGCTGGCGGTCTCACCGGGTGCGCATGGATGTTTCGTCAGGCGACGAGCGTGTACCTGAACGTCGACGACAAATTCAAACCGAAGCACGTCAAGATCGAGCTCCTGCAATCGTTCGTGGAGCGCAATCGAGATCGTGTGCAGATTGTGGCGAACTTCAAGGTCGACAAGGCG
>DATNET010000183.1:0-8197 GCA_035606745.1 Tepidiformaceae bacterium | reverse complement strand
GCTTCCGCAGTGCCGCTGCCGTTGCCCCGGCGGATGATGCCGAGGACGCGCGATACCGCCTCATTGAGTTCCGAAATGCCGAGCCAGTGGGCCATCCCGGCGTAGACGGCGAGGCCAGCGGTGGTGCCCGCGAACGCGATTTCGAGGCTCGCCAGGCGTCCGATCTTGTAGAACGGGGCGAAGCCGATGGCGAGCACGAGGACCATCACGCCGGCGCAAAAGGTGATGCGCGCGATGGCCCAGAGATCGGGAGCGACGGCGGCGTTGAAGCGGCGGATATAGAACGCGTAGAGCATGCTCCATTCGAGCCAGGACGAGAGCGACACGGAGAACGCCAGGCCGTTCACGCCGAAGCGGCTCCAGGCGGCGGCGCTCAAAAGGAAGTTGAAGACGACGGCGATGACGGCGAGCGTAACCGGGGTGCGGGTATCGCCGGCTGCGTAAAAGCCGCGACTGTGAATCTCGATGCCCGCCTGGGGGACGATGCCGATGCAATAGAAGCCGAGGGCAGCGGCGGTCACGGCGGAGCTTGCCGCGGAGAAGTGTCCACCCTGGAGCAGCACAACAGTGGCTGGCTCACGCAGCATCGCCAGGCCGAGCGCTGCGGGGATGGTCAGGAACATGATCGCGCGCAGCACGCGAGAGACGGTGACATGGAGGCCGGCGAGGTCCTCATCGGCGACGTGCTCGGCGAGCCGGGGAAAGGCGGCGGTGGACAGTGCCATGCCGAAGAGCGCCATGGGCAGCGTGGCGATGGTCCACGCGAAGCCGAGGTTGGCAATCGCGCCGGCGCCTACTTTCGAGGCAAAGATGTCGGACACGAGGAAGTTGAACTGGCCGGCAGCCAGGCCGACCACGCGCGGGCCCATCAGGCGGCCGACCTCGCGCACCGCCGAATCTCGCCAGTCGAAGGTGAAGTGGTACTTCATGCGTTCGTGGAGGAGCCCTGGGAGCTGGACGCAAAGATGGAGGCCGGCGCCGGCGACCACGCCAATCGCCAGGCCTTCGATACCGAACGGCCCGGCGAGGACGACCGCGCCGAAGATGATGGCGAGGTTGTAGGCGATCGGCGCGATTGCGGGAAGGAGGAAGTGCTGACGTCCGTTGAGGATGCCGGTGATCATCCCGCTCACGGAAAAGAGCAACGGCGAGAGCAGCATGATGCGCGTGAGGAAGATCGCCTTGCCTTTGAGCACGAGCCCTGGCGCCATTAGCGGCACGAGCACTGGCGCGAAGATGAAGGCGATCAGGCAGAGCACGGCTGTCGCGACCGTGACGAGGTTGAGGACGTTGCTCGCCAGTTCCCAGGCCCGGTCATCGCTTTCGCGACGGTAGAGGCGGGCGAAGACCGGGATGAAGGCGCTGCCGAGGGTCGCGCCGGCGAGCACCTGGAAGATGAGGTCGGGGACATTGAAGGCGACGTTGTAGGCATCGAGCTGGACGCCGGAGCCAAAGACGCGGGCGATGACGGCGGTGCGGACGATGCCGAGGATGCGCGAGCCAAGGAATCCGACTGCGACAATCGCAGCGGCGAGGAGGAGGCCACCAGCTTTCCCGGTGCTGGCGTTGCCGGGGTCGCCGGCGGAGCGGGCGTTTGTGGCGGTGGCGGCGGCGCCGTCGTGCGACATTCGCCCCATCGTAGGGCGCGGCGCAGCGATGAGCGACGAGGGATGAGCAATGAGCAATGAGCAATGAGCAATGAGCAATGAGCAATGAGCGATGGGCGATGAGCGATGAGCGATGAGCGATGAGCGATGAGCGATGGGCAATGAGCGATGAGCGATGAGCGATGAGCGATGAGGCGTACGCCGGTAGGAGGCGTGCGGCTACCATGGGCTCGATGGAGAAGCCTCTGGTCCACATTTATTGCGATGGTGCGTGTTCGCCGAACCCCGGCTGGGGCGGGTGGGGGGCATTGCTGATCTCGCCTGCTCATGAGAACTACACGCGGGAATTGTCCGGCGGCGAGCCCAACTCCACGAATAACCGCATGGAGCTTACGGGCGCCATCCGGGCGCTGGAGGCGCTCAAGGAGCCGTGCCGGGTGCTCCTGCATACGGATTCGACGTATGTGCGCAACGCGTTCTTCAAGGGGTGGCTCGAAAAGTGGCAGGCGAACGGGTGGCGCACCGCTGCCAAAGGGGCCGTGCAAAACGTCGACCTCTGGATGGAGCTCGTGCGCCTTTCGAAGATCCATGACATCGAATGGAAATGGGTGAAGGGCCACGCGGACAACCCCGAGCACAATCGTTGCGACGCGCTGGCGGTGGCGGCGCGGCAGGCGCTCGCGCGGGGCGAATCGCCGGAAGCGTTGCGGCTCTGAAAGCAATGAGCGATGAGCAATGAGCAATGAGTGCAGCCACGCCCCTCGTCGGTCTTGGAACTGGAGAGGGCCGGGATCATCGCTCATCGCTCATTGCTCTTTGCTCATTGCTCATTGCTCATTGCCCATTGCTGCCCGCAGGCGAATAATCGCACAAATGTTCGTGTGGCGACCTGTCGTATGACCGATCTTCGTTCGCGGCTGCGCGAGGCCCTGCACCAGCCGGTGCGGGACGGCGTGCCTCGCATTGAGAGCGTCACGGAGCTGTCCGACCTTTCGGGGCTTGGGGGACATTGGTTTCGCTCGCCGCATGGGCCCGGCTACGTCGTCGAGAGCGTTTACGAATCCGGGCACACGCACGGCAACGTGGCGCTTCACCGTGGCCTGGGGTTGGACCTCTCGCGGCTTTCGGGGCAGATCCGCGACCCGCGCCTGGCCGGCTGCGACCCGGGCGCGCTGGTCTACGTTGACACGGAGACGACGGGCCTTGGCGGCGCCGGTTGCATGGTGTTCCTCGCGGGCGTTGCGCGCTTCGATGGCTCGTTGCTGAAGCTTCGCCAGTACCTGTTGCCGGCTCCCCAGTACGAGGGCGGGCTGCTCGGCGGCCTGGCCGAGGACCTTGCCAGTGCATCGGGGCTGGTCAGCTACAACGGCAAGTCTTTCGACCTGCCGTTACTCGAATCGCGCTACATCCTCGCGCGGATGCAGCCGGGCTGGCGCGGGCTGCCCCACCTCGACCTGCTGCACCCCAACCGTCGCCTGTTTCGCGGATCGTTCGATTCACATCGCCTCGTGCGGATGGAGACGGAGCTGCTGGGCTTCGAACGGGAAGATGACTGCCCCTCGGCGGAAGTGCCGTTGCGCTACTTCCGTTTTCAGCGCAGCAGCGACCCGACGCACATCCTGCCGGTGTTGCGGCACAACGCCTGGGACATCCTTTCGCTGGTCGCACTGGCGGCGCACCTGGCCTCGGTTTGCGACAACACGGACTTTCCTCTGCAATCGGCGCGCGCTTCCGAATACGAAGGCGACTTCGTCTCCGCAGCCGTCCGCTTCGAAGCGGCGGCGGAGACGAGCGGGCCAAAGAGCCAGCGGATCGAGGCGATGGAGCACGCGGCCATCTGCCACGCCAAAGCGGGTGATTTTGCTGCCGCGGCGCACTGGTGGCGCGCGCTGATCGACGAGCCGCGCAGCCGCCGGCTGACGCCGTACATCGAGCTGGCGAAGATCGAGGAGCACCGCAACCGCGACATCGCGGCCGCTTACGCGCTCATCGATGAGGCGCATGCGCTGGTCAATCGTGGGCTTTTGCGCCCTGGCACTGGCAGCGGGGCGGTTAGCGCGGCAGCGCTTGAGCACCGGCTTGAGCGTCTGCGACGAAAGCTGAAGGCGCGGGTGGCTGCGAGCGCGTGAGACCGTGGTTGCCGCGGCGGTCGTATAGTCGAGCATCATCGTTACAAGGACGTACCGCAATGACTCGACGGGGAATGGACCGCCTCCAGCGCCTTCACACAGAAGAGGACGGCCACGCCGGGCCGTTTTTTGCGAGCGTCGTCGCCGGGATTGGGGCGATCCTGCTGGCGATCGGTGCTGCTGGTGGGACGGGCTGGCTCGCGATTGTTGGCGGTGTGGTGCTTGCGATTGGCTTCGTCGGCTACGACACGGTCCACCACTTCATGCTTGACCGGGATTTCTATGGGCGGATCGACAAGCTGAACGAGCGCCCTCACCCCCCGACCCCCTCTCCCGACGTTGCGGGAGAGGGGGAGACGCGAAACCGTTTGTGAGTCCGGGGCATTTAACACCCCGAGATTGCGGGAGAGGGGGAGACAAGTTAGCCCATGCCGAGTTCGTGGAGCCGTTCGTCGTCGATGCCGAAGTAGTGGCCGATTTCGTGGAGGACGGTCTTTCGGACCTGTTCGCGGACTTCGTCGTCGGTTGAGCAGATGGCTTCGATGTGCTCCTGGTAGATGCTGATCTTGTCTGGCGCGACCATGTTGTAGCCGGTCCCGGACCTCTCGGTGAGGGGGATGCCGTGGTAGAGGCCCAACAACAGGCGTCCGGGGCCGAGGCCGGCCGCCTTGCGGTCGCGCGCGGTGGGGCGCGGTTCGACGACGATTTCGACGTTGTGGACACGGTGGAGCAGTTCCGGCGGGATGAGGGCGACGGCTTCCCGCACGAGTCTCCGGAATTCCGAGCGTTCCAGCGGTTATCTCCGCGTGGGAGAGGCGCTCCAGAGCGTCCGGAAGCCCACGCCCCGGATCGCGTCTCGTTGCAACGAGCGTTCGAGGGCCACGAGTTCGGCGAGTGCATCCTCTGCGAGGCGCACGGCTTCCACGTGGCCGCCATCGCTGACGCGGCGCATGACCTCGTCCCAGACGCCGCTGCCGGTTAGGGAGGTCGCGAACTTGGGCCACCAGACGGAGACAATGCGCTCGGGCAGCGCAAAGCGGGGGCGCATCTGTTTCAGGCTGCGATAGCGTTCTTCGATCGACTTCACGGGTTCGACGACGCGGACCATGGGGCCATCGATGTCGGTGGTTCGAAAATCGAGCAAAAGGCGGTGGCCCACCGTGACGAAGCGGAGAGCTACCACGTCGCTGCCGCGGATGGTTGAAGCGATCTCAGCGAGATCCACGCTAAAGTCGTTGTCCATTCGAACCCCGAGTGTACCGCCGGGCCGCTGGCGAGGGCAATGAGCGCGAGCCAGCGATGAGCGATGAGCAATGAGCAATGAGTGGCCCGTCGGGCGACCTGCCGCCGCTCGGGATGGCCACCGCGATTGGTCCCTCATTGCTCGTTGCTTGGTTCTCCACCGTGTACCACGCACTTGCAACCAAGGCGGCGGGGGCCGCGGTCGAGAACTACGATGTGATATTGCCATTCCTTCGCCGTCCCTCGACGCACCGCAAGGTCGAACAACTCATTCGCCAGGGCGTAGGGGTGCGCGAAGCGTCGTGGCACCTGCCATCTTCCGCGCAGGGAAGCCCGGCGGCACACGCGCTGGCGTCCACGAAAGCTGTGGAATCGATTGTCGTGTGGGTGCGCAAAGCGATGACGGAGATGCGCCGGCCGTACGGCATCGACCACGTGGCGCTGGCACTTGCCTGCCGCGATGCTTCGGGGAAGGTGTTGTGCAGCAACGCGCTGGGCGTTGTCCGCCCGGGGAGCTTCTATGCACCCGAAGGGGCGACGAGGGTGGAGGCGTTCCTGCGGGATGTCGAGCAGGTGCGGGACCAGGCGGGTGTAGAAGTGGTTGCGGCGCTGCTCAGCCTGGGCGACCTCGCGTTCGAACTCGGAGTTAGCCGGGCTGCCTGATGACTGTGAGGTCGGCGGTCAGGCTTAACCGCCAAGGACGCCAAGGACGCCAAGGACGCCAAGATCGTAGGGATGGTTTGTTTTTGGCCGAAGCTACCAAAAATGCTCGGCGTTCTTGGCGTGCCGGGCGGTTAGATACTCCAGATAGCACAGGATGAGCTCATCGACCTCGCCCCTACCAGCCTCGTCGAGGCCTCCCATGTGCGGAGTGGGCGTGCTTTCGCGCCTGCCGCGGTTGCTGGGCTATAATCGCTTCGATGTCTGACAGTGCTCGTACGCCTCGTTCGTTGCTGGAAACGCAGATCGCGCTGATCGCGCGGCTGCGCGGCACGGGGCCGAACCCGTTCGAGTACAGCCGCTGGGAGCAGCGCACGCTGGAGCTCGTGGCCGAGATCTACGGGCCGGAATCGGCGGAGATGGAGCGCTATTACGAAGCTACGGGCATCCGTGGGCGGCTTCCGGGGGTGCGTGGCCAGGCCGAAAACATGACGCTGAACATTCATGGCCAGTGGGGGATCCTTGGCCGTCTCCAGCGCGCGGAAGCGGTGCTGCTGGATTTCGTTGAGGCGTTGCCAACGTCGGCAGGGCTGCCGGCGCAGGGCTGCTAGCCAATACCTGAGACGCCGGGTATGGCGCCCGGAACGATCGTCCTGAGCTTCGCCTCGAGGCGTCCGAGCCGCTCTACGTAGGGTTCGCTGAAGAGCCGCTCCGTGGTCATGATCACGGCGTCTTCGCCGTTATCGGCGTAGTAGTGCACGCGCCGCCCGACTTCGTAGAAGCCGTAGTCGCCGTACAGAGTGCGCGCTGCTTCGTTGGAGACACGGCACTCGAGGGTCGCCACTGACATGCCGTGCGTGCGTGCCAACTCGACGAGGCCATGGACAATCATCCGGCCGAATCCTTTTCGCCGGAATTCTGGAGCGACGGCGACGGTGACGACGTGCGCTTCATCGAGCATCAGCCAGATGCCGCCGAAGCCGATCAACCGTCGCGGGCCATCCTGCGCGGGGGCCGGCGCTTCGAGGACGATATAGCGCGCCATGGCGTTGCCCGAAAGCTCCCGGGCGAAAGCCGTCCGGGGCCAGCCGGCCGCGAATGACCCACGTTCGATCTCCATGACGGCGGTTACGTCGCCGGCGTCCATGACTCGCAATCGGGGTGGTTCCACGTCTCCGATCCTACCGTTTCTGCGGACGGCCGTGGGATAAGACACGTTGTTTGGGTTGCGGCCGGAGTCTCTTTGCGATGCTCCAGGGTGCCGATAACTGGGATATGACCGAGGAGCCTTCGCTTGAGGCGGGAGCCAGCGTCGTGGTTATGCTGGCAGCGGTGCGGCCGCCGGAACTGCGCCCAGCGACGGTGCTTGCGGCCAAGGGCGAGCGCATTGTCGTGCGTTTCGAATCTCCACTCGCGGTCGAATTGGATGCGATCGCGCTCGTCATCGTGGGGCCGCTGGGCCACCGCCTGGTAGCTCGAACGCAGTGCAGCGGCACAAAAGAGGGCGTGTACGCGTTCCGGATCATCTCGGAATGGCAGCCGTTCGATGGGCGGCTGGCACCGCGGTACGCGATGTCACTCCAGGCGGAGGTCCGTTCCGTGCTGGGTGGATCGCGGCAAGCGGGCAAGCTGATTGACGTCTCGCTCGGCGGTGCTGCTGTCCTGGTGAGCTCCCGGCCCGGCGGCAAATCGCTCGAACTGGGGCTTACGTCCGGCGGATTCGCGTCGCGGCTGCCGTGCGAAGTGGTGGGCACGACGGAGCGGGAGGATTCGGTCATCCTGCATCTGCGGTTTGAAGCGCTCGCGCCACCCCAGGTGGCGTTCCTGCGGCGGCTCGTTACGGTCGCCGAGAACGAGCTGGCGGCGGGTTACCTGCGCATGGCCTCGTAGCTATTGGCGGGTGCGTTCGGCGGTGGCCAGGCGGCTGAGCATGAGATGTTCGCGGTCGGAGTAGGTGACGTTTGCGGGGACCATCGCGGAGGCGAGGGCGTTCGTCGCGGATTTTGTGAGGGCGAGCGCGAGTGGGTCCTTGGCGAGGAGCTTCGCGGCAAGGTCGTGGGCGCGGGAGAGCAGGTCGGCAGCGGGCACGACGTGGTTGAGGAAGCCCCAGCGCAGGGCGTCCGCGGCGCTAAAGCGGTCGCAGGTCATGACGAGTTCCTTCGTCCGTGCCGGGCCCAATTCGCGCATGAGCCGGGGCAAGGCGTTCCACGTTAGCGGGATATCGAGGTCGACCTCGGGGATCGAAAACCAGGCAGAGTCTGCGGCGAGGCGAATATCGACACAGGCGAGGAATACGACTGCGCCGCCGATGGCCAGGCCGTTGACGGCGGCGATCGTCACCTGATCGAGGCCTTCGATCGCGGCAGCTGTGCGATTACCCTGGCCGGATTGGAGCCGCTCTTCGAGGACGGTCCGGCTAGGGCGGGTCGCCGGGGCGGAGCTGCCGAGGTCGGCCCCGGCGGAGAAGGCCCGGCCGGCGCCAGTGAGGATGACGACGCGGGCGGCGGCATCGTCCTGGAGGTCGCGGCAGGCTTGTTGAAGCTCGCGGTGCATGGCGCC
>DATNET010000174.1:0-3418 GCA_035606745.1 Tepidiformaceae bacterium | reverse complement strand
ACCGGCAGAGAGCGGGCTGTGGCCCCCGAAGACGATCTTGACGGTCGCAACGACGATCGCCAGCGTGAGGATGAAGATGAACGCGTAGGTTGGGATTGAGAAGAATGTCCCGGATTCGCTCACGCCCCGCAGGTTGATGAGTGCGACGAGACACACGATCGCGACCGCCAGGGGGACGGCGAACGTGCGCACATCTCCGTTCAAAGACGCAAGCGCATCTATGCCCGACGCAACCGAGACGGAGACCGTGAGGACGTAGTCGGTGAGCAACGCGGCGGCGGCGGTAAGCCCCGGGACGATGCCAAGGTTTTCGTGCGCGACGATGTAGGAGCCGCCGCCGTTCGGGTAGGCGCGTACCGTCTGGCGGTAGCTCGTGACGACAATCGCCAGCAACAACGTGATGGCGAGGGCGATAGGCAGCGACCACTTAATCGCCCCGGAGCCGGCGAGGATGAGGACGAACATGATCTCCTGAGGGGCGTAGCCGACCGAGGAGATGGCATCCGAGGAAAAGACCGCGAGCGCCTTGATCTTGCTCAGGCGCTCCGTTTCGAGACGATGGCTGGCAAGGGTCGTGCCAAGTATGCGGTCGCGAAACGCGAGGTATCGGCCTTTCCAGCCAGTCCGGCGTTCAGCGAACTCCGTGGCTTCGAAGCGGTTGCGGTCCGTTTCGACGATGCCGGCATGCGGAAGCTCGACGCGGTAGCGCGATACACGGCCAGGCCGTTGATGCGGATCGCCACCCGGAAGAGGCATAACGGCGAGCGTACGCCCGCGGGGCGCTTACAGTCTTTTGCTATCGAGGATATTCATGCCCGTGAGGGCCGCGTTCAATTAGGCGCTCGAACCGTCCCGCGATTCGGGTAGCTTGCCCTTGTGTTGGTGGCTGGCCCGGGCATCGAACGGAAGGTAGATGATCTGCGCGTGGCGCCGGCGCGCAAGGCGCTCGCTGAAGTGCTTCAGGCTCTGGTTGACCAACGGCCGGCGGTACCAGCGCCCGACTTCCAGCACCGGGATAATCACGACGACTTCGTGCGAGCCCGTACGCAGGCGGTCGTCGATGTAGGCCGCGAGGGGGTCCGTCACCGTCCGGAACGGCGAATCGATAACGACAAGGGGGACGTTCGGAAACTGCCTGTCCCAGCGGTCTTCGATGTCGGACTGTTCTTCGCTATCGACGGCCACGTGGACGGCAGTGACGTTGCGAGAGCGCTCACATGCGGCCGCAAGTGCCATCACCGCCGCCAATGTTATGTCTTCAATGGGGACCACCACGGGCACCGTCGAGGGGCCCTTCGGGACCATGTCGAGGACGGCATCGGCGGGGACGTGCAGGTGCCGCTTCAGCGTCCGGTAAAAGCCGCCAATCCTGAAGAGCACCACGGTGATGATGGGGATGAGGCAGACCACCATCCAGCCACCCTGCCCGAACTTCGTGACCAGGATGATGACGAAGGTCATGGCTGTGACCACCGCGCCCAGGCCGTTGATCGCGATGCTGCGTTGCCAGCCCTGTTCGCGATGTCCCAGCCAGTGCTTCACCATGCCGGATTGCGCCAGCGTGAACGAAAGGAACACGCCGAGCGCGTAGAGCGGGATGAGCTTCGTGGTTTCCGCTTTGAAGACGATAAGCAAGAGGATGGCGAAGGCGGTGAGCATGCCGATGCCATAGCTGAACACGAGCCGGTTGCCGCGCGAATGGAAGAGCCGTGGGAGATAACCATCGCGGGCAAGCACGGCCGCAAGCATGGGGAAGCCGTTATAGCTGGTGTTCGCGGCAAGGAAGAGGATGCCGGCCGTAAACGCCTGGAGCGCGTAGTACACGACGTTTCGGCCGAAGACTTGAGAACCGACCTGCGACATCACGGTCTCTTTGTCCCCTGGGGCATAGACCACGCCGTAGTGGCGCGCGAGGAGCGTCGTGCCGAGGAACAGCGCCCCGAGTAGCAGGGCCATCGCGGCCATGGTGGTGGCAGCGTTGCGCGGCTCGGGCTTTTTAAACGCCGACACGCCGTTGGAAATCGCTTCGACGCCGGTGAGCGCCGTACACCCCGCGGAGAACGCTTTGAGGATGAGGAACAGCGTGATCGCCTGGCTGGGCTCGACGCTGTGTGTAGGTGTGCCCACGGCGAGGATGTTCGGGGCATCGCCGGTAAACACCTTAATCATGCCGATGATGATGGTCGCACCAAGCAGGAAAACGAAGCCGTACGTCGGGATGGAAAATAGCGTCCCGGATTCGCGCAGGCCGCGCAGGTTGCCGAAGGCGATAAGGATGACGAGCCCGACAGCGAGCGGCACGGCGACTTGGTGGATGGAGTTGTCGGCCGAGACAAGTGCTTCGACGGACGCGGCGATCGAGACAGCGACGGTGAGCACGTAATCGATGAGCAGCGCCGCGGCTGCAGCCAGCCCGGCGATAACGCCGAGGTTCTCGTGCGCGACGATGTAGGCGCCGCCACCGCTGGGATACGCGCGGATGATCTGGCGGTAGGAGAGGACGACGATGCCGAGCAGGGCGGAGATCGCGACCGCGATTGGGAGGCTAAAGCGAATCGCGCCGGCGCCCGCCAGGACGAGGATGAGGATGATCTCCTGCGTGGCGTAGGCCGTCGAAGAGAGCGCATCGGAGGAAAAGATCGCGAGCGCGACCTTCTTGCTCAGGCGCTCTTCGGTGAGCCTCCGGCTGGACATCGTCGTGCCGACGAGCCAGTCCTTGAGGGCGGAGATGCGGCCCGACCAGCCGGTGCGCCGAAGGGCGTACTCGGTCGCTTCGAAGCGATTGTTTTCGGTTTCAACGATCTGGGCGTGGGGCAGGTCGATGCGATAACGAGTGACGCGCCCGCGCCGGTCGATCCCGGGTCCGTATGGTGGGCCGGAATCCGGCGACGACATAGGCGAAGCGACCTCGGCTGGTGGCGGGTTTCGAAGTTAGGGCCCCCGAGCAGGGGCATTATCCGTCACCTGGCGAGTTCGTACGATAACGATGGTTGGGGCGAGGAGCGAGCCGCAAGGCGGCCGAGTGCCCATTCGCCGTGACCGCCGTCCGCCGACAGCCGAGCATCAAGTCAGTACCGCGCACGCTAGTAAGCGGACGTCCCGGCGTTCGTCAGCGTTCGGTGGACCGGAGGGCTCCCGGACAAGGCAGCCGACCCCAGGTTTGGCTGCGTCGCCCCTCAGCCGCCGGCTCCCTCCGGCTCCGCCTCGCGGTCGCCGTACTGAATGTTGGTCGCCGACTTCGTGCTCCAATGTTCAACCCCGGTCGTGGCCGCCGGCCGTTGAGAACTGAGAACTCAGAACTCAGAACTCAAAAGGGTTTGAAGATGGCCAGCCAGGCGAGGAGGGGGACGCTCAGGACGAGAAGGCTGCTGAACACTATGGGCACGCGGTCATCGAGGATTTCGCGGAGTTCCGGGGT
>DATNET010000166.1:0-5037 GCA_035606745.1 Tepidiformaceae bacterium | reverse complement strand
TTCGATTCGCGCCCGGGCCCCAGCAGGGCGGCGCTTCGCGCTTCCGGCATAATGCGAGCACCCTCGAACCCCCGGAGCCCTGCGTGCGCGCTATGACCCCCGACGACCTCTACAACATCACCTGGATGGGCGACTGCGATATCTCTCCCGATGGCAGCCGCGTCGCTTACGTCTCCACCAATCTCGACCGGGAGAGCGACAGCTACAGGTCCGCAATCTGGGTCGTCGATACGCAGGGCGGCGCACCGAGACAGTTCACGGCTGGCGCGAAGCGCGATTCGGCGCCGCGATGGTCGCCGGATGGGCAGTGGCTGGCATTCCTGTCCGAACGGGGCGAGGAGAAGCCCCAGCTCGCACTCATGCCGGCCGATGGCGGTGAGTCGCGCCTCCTCAGCAAGCTTCCGTTCGGCGCGGGGCCGGCTGTGTGGTCTCCGGACAGCACACGTATCGCATTCGCGGCAAAAACGGGCACACCGCCGGACCCGGACCCCAAAAAAGCCAGGCCTTACCGGCGAATCTCCGGGCTGAAGTACAAGCTGAACGGCGAGGGCTTCGTCTACGACCGTCGAACTCACCTCTTCACGCTCGACATCGCGGCCGGTGGCGAACCCAAGCAGGTTACCGACGGCGATTGGAGCGACGGACAGCCTGCATGGTCACCCGGTGGCACGGCGCTGGCATTCGTCTCGGCACGCCACGCCGATCGCGAGTACGACACCCTCAGCGATGTGTGGGTTGTCGCGTCCGACGGCGGCGAGCCGCGGCGCCTCACCGAGACGACCGGGGCCTGCGCGAGCCCATCGTGGTCACCAGATGGCCTCAGGCTGGCCTACCTCTTCCGGGCAGAAGCGATCGGAAATTTCATCCCATATTGGTGCTCGGCTGAGGGGACCGGCCATGGCCCGGTCGATGCTGAATTCGACCGGCAGGCAACCGCGAGCGGTGGCGGTAACGCGCCCCCAGCGCCCCGTTGGCTGCCGGGTGGGTCGCTGATGGAGGTGGCAGAGGACCGCGGCGCCGCCAACCCGGTGCTGCTGGGCGGCAGCGAGGGCTCGCGCTGGCTCTCCCAGGCCCGCCGCATGGTCACGGCCTATTCGATCGATGCGGCCGGGCGTGTTGCGGCGCTTGTGTCGTCACACAGCGATCGCCCAGCCGAGCTTTCGTTGCTCGACATGGAGACCGGCGTGGAGCATGTGCTCGCCCGGGTCAACGAAGAGTTCCTCGGCGAAGTCGAGACAGCCGCCGCCGAGCGATTCGTGGTCGAAACCGGGCCGGGCGTCGAACTGGACTGCTGGATTGTGAAGCCACACGGCTTCGATGCCGGACAGACGTATCCCGTGCTGCTGAACATCCATGGTGGTCCGTTCGGCCAGTACGGTGAGACGTTCTTCGATGAATTCCAGGTCTACGCGGCGGCGGGCTACGGCGTCATCTTTTGCAACCCACGCGGCAGCTCAGGACAGAGCACGGATTTCAGCCGCGCCATCGTTGAGCACCTCGGCGAGGTGGATTACCACGACGTGATGACAGCGTTCGAGGCAGCAATCGAGCGCATGCCGTGGGCGGACCAATCCCGACTCGGAGTGATCGGTGGCAGTTATGGCGGCTTCATGACGTCGTGGATCATTGGCCACAGCCAGCGCTTCCAGGCAGCCGTGAGCGAGCGTGCCGTGAACGACTGGTATTCGATGCAGGGCGCGAGCGACATCGGGGCGACGTTCAACACCCCGTACCTTGGCGAGCGCGCACTCATCCAAAGCGATGTAGAAGCCCTGTTACGGGCGTCCCCGCTCACCTACGCCAACGACATGCACACGCCGCTGCTCATCCTGCATTCCGAAGACGACTGGCGCTGTCCGATCGTCCAGGCCGAGCTGCTTTATGTCGTGCTCAAACAGCTGCGCCGGGATGTGGAGTTTGTCCGATTCCCCGACGAGAGCCATGAGATGTCGCGGAGCGGCCGGCCGAGCCACCGGGTCGCACGGTTCGAAGTCATCCTCGACTTCTTCGAGCGCAAGCTCCAGGCCGGCGAGCCGCTCCCGCGCTCGTTGAGTCGCCTTGACTGAGCCGCCCCACTCACCGTGGGACCTGGGCGTGCCGCGGACGCACGAAACGACACGGCCGGAAGTGTTCCAGCTACGCGATGGGCGCGAGTTGATCATTCGCCGGATCCAACCGGACGATGCTCGGCGGCTGGCGGCACTCACTGACCACCTGTCGCCCGAGGCCCTCCGGCTGCGCTTTTTCACACCGGTCCGGCGCCTGGATGAGCGCACGCTTCGTCACTTTTCGGAGGTCGATTTCGACCGGCGCGCGGCCTTCGTGGCGCTCTTTCCGGTACAGGATGAAGTGGTCGCGGTGGGCCGCTACGAGGCGTTCGATGAGCACAGCGCGGAGGTGGCCTTCGTCGTCCTGGACGAGCTGCATGGGCTCGGCCTGGCGAGCGAACTGCTCCAACACCTGGCGGCACTCGGCCGGCGCCGGGGCTTCGACCTCTTCACGGCGATGGTGCTCGCCGAGAATGGCGACATGCTCGACGTGTTCCGCAACAGCGGCTTCGCCATGACGACGAGCGTGGAGGCGGGCATTACGCAGGTGCGGATGGCGATCAAGTGAGTGCCGGGGCCGGGAAGCCGCGAGATCCTGACGTCTGTGAACTTGCCGCCATGCTCGACACCGCGTTGCCCGCCTACATCCGTCCTTCCGCCATGGCCAGTGCGAGCTCGATGAGGGGGCGTACCGCCATGCCACTGGGACCTTTGACGAGCCAGCCCTTGGCCGCCGACATGTCATCCACGCTGGCGATGTCAAGGTGCACCCAGGGGGTGGAACCAACGAACGGCTCAAGGAACTTTGCCCCGGCCGTGACGCCGGCGCCCTTCGACCCCGCCGTGTTCTTCTGGTCCGCGATGTCGCTCTTGATGTAGTCGTCGTACTCCTTGTACATGGGCATGCGCCAGGTGCGTTCGCCGGTCGAAACAGCGGCGGCTTCGAAGCGGGCGGCGAATTCTGGGTTGTTCGTACAGACGGCGTAGCAGACATCGCCAAGCGCCGTCGTAGCCGCGCCCGTCAGCGTCGCGACATCCACGATATGCGTGGCGCCCAGCTCCATGGCGTAACAGAGGGCGTCGGCCAGCACGAGGCGGCCCTCAGCGTCGGTATTGATGACTTCTACCGTACGGCCGTTCATCGCGGTCACGACGTCGCCGGGCTTGGTCGCGCCGCCGCCGGGCATGTTCTCGGTGCAGGGGGCAATGGCGATGACGTTGAGCTTCGCCCCGAGCAGGGCGATGGCGCCGATTGCGTTGATGACGACGGCGGCCCCGGTCATGTCGCCCTTCATCGCTTCCATGTTGGCCGCGGGCTTAATGCTGATGCCGCCGGTATCGAAGGTGATGCCTTTGCCCACGAGGGCAAGGTCCACCCCGTCGCCGCCGCGGCCACGATAGGTGAGTCGGACGAGCTTGGGCGGTTGGTGGCTGCCATTCGTAACCGAAAGCAGCGATCCCATACCCTTGCGCTCCATGTCGGCGCGCTCGAGCACTTCGCACTCGATGCCGGTCTCCGCTGCGAGAGCGACCGCGAAAGCGGCGAGGTGGGTTGGCGTGAGATGGTTCGCGGGCTCATTCGCGAGGTCGCGCGTGGCGTTCGTGGCTGCGGCGAAGACGTTGGCCCGCGCAACGGCCGCTGTGATGGGTGCGAGTGAGGCGGCGCTCCGTTCCACAATAGTGAAGCTATCCAGCCTGGCCGTCTCGTCGTCCGAGGACTTATGTTTGGTAAAGCGATAGCCGCCCAGCAACGTGCCTTCGGCCAGCGCCTGTGCACAATGCGCCGGCGGAAGGCCCGCAATTCCCGCGCCGTGGACGATGCTCGCCACGGAGCGGATGCCAATTCGGGTGACGTGCCGGACGATGTTCCCGGCAAGGTTGCGGACCGCGTCGACATCGAACGACTCGGCCTTCCCCAGGCCGGCGACGAGCACGCGGGCCGCAGGCATCTTGCCAAACGTATGGATCATGGTCAGTTCGCCCGCTTTGCCGCGGATGTCGCCCTGGGCAATGAGCGTGCTGATTGCCCCGTCGAGCGCGGCGTCCACCGCGCCGGTAGCGCCACCCGGCGTGGTCACGCCTTCGAAGAGGTTCACGATGACGAGGTCGGCCGCAAAGGTTGCGATGTCGCCCTGTTGTACAGAAATTTCCAAGTGGTGAGATTCCGCCTGTAATGGAGATGATTCGGAGTGCATTGAGTGTACAGAGCAGGGGATCGTGGGGCGAGCGGCGGTCATTCAGTCACGCTCGCACACCGCAGCCCAGCAAAGCGGGGTCGATGACTTGCGGCGTGCCGGCCTCGGGCAGTCGCCGTACCGACTCGGGCCTCGGAACTCGGGCCTCAAAACTCTCAAGACACCCGGTACGCCACCACCACATCCCTGGTCAGATACTCGACCGGGCCGCTGTTGCCGTGGACGTAGACGAACGGCCCGGTGTTGCCGCAGGTGATGAGCGTGATCCATTGCGTGTGGTCCGCGGGGAGGCCTTTGCCGGCAATGATGTCGCCCATCTGGATTTGAGGCAGGCTTGCGACGCTCGGGTTGTCCAGCACCTTATAGCGCGTGAGGCTGTAGACCTGGTAGGTGTACTTCAGGCCGTTATCCATCTGCACGACAACCTGGTCGTCGCCGGTGAGGTCTTTCAGGTCGTGAAACGGCAGCGTGTTCGGGTCCCGGCCGTAGTAGTCGACGTGCGCGGCGAAGAGCGCATTACCATCGAAGCCCGGCTTCTGGTAGATACCGTACCAGCCAACATCCGTGGGATCCGACGGGACGGCCAGCTCGTTGTTCGATTGGATGCCGATGTCTTCGACGGCGGCATCGACTTTGAAACGCGGGATTTGGAATCTCGCCACCTTGCCGTCATACGGCACGGGCGTCGCGGTAGGGGAAGGGACGGGCGTTGCCGTGGCGCTGGGGATCGGCGTCGGGGTGACGGTGAAGGCGGCGAGCGGCGCCTCCGGCGGCGTGCTGCTCCCGCTGCCGGC
>DATNET010000119.1:0-3466 GCA_035606745.1 Tepidiformaceae bacterium | reverse complement strand
ACCGGCCACATCGCAGCTATGATCGCCCGCGAAATCGGTGCGGATGTCGACGTGGCTCGCACCGGCGGCTTCCTCCATGACCTCGGCAAAGCTGTTGACCACGAAGTCGAGGGCACACACGCGCTCATTGGCGCCGAAATTGCGCGGCGCTTCAAGGTGAAGGACTCCATCGCTCATTGCATCGAAGCGCACCACGAAGAGGTCGAGCCGCACAGCGTTGAGGCAGTCATCGTGATGATGGCCGATGCCATCAGCGGCGAACGACCCGGGGCTCGACGCGAATCGCTCGAAAACTATATCCGTCGTCTCGAAACGTTGGAAAATATCGCCAAGGGGCACCGTGGGGTCGAATCAGCGTTCGCCATCCAGGCCGGCCGCGAGGTCCGTATCATTGTCCGGCCGGAGCAGGTGGACGACCTCGAAGCGATGCGCATCGCGCGGGACGTGAGCCAGCAGATCGAAGAGACGATGGAGTATCCGGGCCAGATCAAGGTCACGGTCATCCGCGAGACACGGGCTACCGAGATCGCCAGGTAGTCCATGCGGCTTGTCTTCCTTGGGGACATCGTCGGGACGTGTGGCCGCGATGCAGTGGTCAAGACCGTGCCGAAGCTCCGGGAGGAGTTCCGGCTGGACTACGTCGTGGCGAACGGTGAAAACATCGCGGGTGGGAAAGGCATCATGCCGAAGCACGCCGACCAGCTCTTCGATTGCGGAATCGACCTCATCTCAGGCGGCAACCACACCTTTCAGCATCGCGACGTGTACCCCTACCTGGATTCGATGGGCGGGATCACCCGTCCGCTCAATTACCCGCCCGGCGCACCCGGTCGCGGCGTCGCGGAGGCCGGAGACCTGACGCTCATCAATCTCATCGGACGGGCGTTCATGGGTTATGACTACGACGACCCGTTCCGGGCTGTTGACGAAGCACTCGCCAGCGTGCCGAAGAACCGCTTCATCCTCGTGGATCTCCACGCCGAAGCCACGAGCGAAAAGTGGGCCATGGGCTGGCACCTCGATGGTCGCGTGACGGCCGTTCTGGGGACGCACACCCACGTCCCGACGGCGGACCAGCGCATCCTCCCCGCGGGCACGGCTTACTGCACCGACGCTGGTATGTGCGGCGCCCGTGACTCCATCATTGGTGACAACATCGGCGCCGTGCTGTCCAAATTCCTCACGCAAATGCCCACCCGCCTGCCCGCGGCCGACGGACCGGAAGCGAACATCAACGGGCTCTTCATTGAAGCGGACGACATCACCCGGCGCGCGACGAGCATCGAGCGGGTCGACAGGATCGTAGCCTGATGACCTCGAAAGGCGACTTCCACCTCCACAGCACCGCTTCCGACGGAGTCCATACACCAACCTGGGTCATGGAAACGGCGGCTGCGAACGGCGTACGCGCGCTCAGCCTCACGGACCACGACTCTACCGAGGGCCTTGCGGAGGCACAGGCGGTGGCGGACCAACTGGGCTTGCGCCTCATCCCGGGCATGGAGCTGAGCGTCGACCTGGGGAAAGCGGATGTCCACCTGCTCGGATACGGCATCGACGTAAGCGCCCGGCCGCTTCAGGAATTCCTCGCATGGCAACGCGAGGGACGCCTCGGCCGCACGCGCAAGATTGTCGAAATCCTCGCCGCGAACGGCATGCCGATCCGGATCGAACGCGTGCTGGAAATCGCGGGAGAGGCCACGGTCGGGCGGCCGCACGTCGCTCGGGCACTGCTCGAACAGGGCCACGTCAGCAGTGTCCAGGAGGCGTTCGATCTCTGGCTCGGGAACGGAAAGCCCGCCGATGTCGACCGGCCGAAACTCGAACCGCGAGAGGCAATTAAGGTCGTGCACGAAAACGGCGGCGTGGTCTTCATCGCCCATCCCACCTACATGGGCGACGATTATCTCGCCTCCCTGTCGACACTTCGAGATCTCGGCGCTGATGGCATCGAGACGTACTACAAGCACTACCCGGAAGATATCGTTCAAGCGCATGCCAGGCTGGCTACGGAACTCGGGATGGGGGCCTCAGGCGGAAGCGACTACCATGGGCTCGGCAATCCCGACGACCGGGACATCGGCGACTTCGTCTTTCCCGATGCCGAGGTGGATGCATTTCTCGCATTCCTCGAAGTACGTGGCGTCCACACCGGGAGGCCATCATGACAATCGAAATCGACGAAATTGAACGTATCATTCCGCACCGTTATCCGTTTCTCTTGATTGACCGGATTGTCGAAATCGAAGAAGGCAAACGCGCCGTCGGGACGAAGAACGTGACGGCCAATGAATGGTTCTTCGCGGGGCATTTTCCTGGCCGCAAGGTCATGCCCGGCGTGCTCATTGTTGAGGCGTTAGCGCAGGTCGCCGCGGTTACACTGCTCAAAGGCGTGACGATGGCGGGCAAGACGCCGCTTTTCGGCGGCATCGAAAACATGCGGTTCCGCAGACCCGTCGTGCCGGGAGACCAGCTCCGGCTCGAGTTCACGCTTGAGAAGATGCGCGGTCCCGTCGGCAAAGGCGGTGTGCGGGCAACGGTCGAAGGCAAATTAGCGGCCGAAGGTGTCATTTCGTTCGCGCTCGTCGACCTCGCCGACGCGGCGTCGTCGTGATGGGTGTGCTTCTTTACTTCGAGAAGCTGCGATGGTCTACGATCTATCGAGGACAATGGACGTGAAAGAACCCGTGAGCCTGGCCGACCTGTACGAAGTGCTGCAGGTCTCGCATTCGGCCGACCATGACGTCATCGTTGCAGCCTACGAGCGGCTTTCAAAGAAGTATGGCGCGGACCCAGACCCAGATGTGCGCGAACGACGCCGCCTGCTCGATCAGGCATTCGCAGTCCTCTCGGATCCCGAGCAGCGAGCGCTCTACGATCGTCGCCACGCGGGCATCCCCGATGTTGTCGTGGACCGCACGCCGGTCGTTGCGACGCCCGCTCGAGGGGTCGTGGCTTGCGCGCGCGACCCTGAGGTACAGACTGCCCTCCGCTGTAGCCGCTGCGAGACGCCCATCTGCCCCAAATGCATGGTGCAGACCCCGGTAGGCGCCCGTTGCAAAGCCTGCGCCCAAATCGCGCGCTCGCCCGTCTACACCATGACGACGAGCCTGATGATCCGTGCAGGCGTTGCCGCGGTTATTGGCGGCACGGTCATGGGCGTGATCTGGGGATTAGTGGCGCGGCAACTCGCCTTCACCCTCGGCATCTTCTCGATGCTCTTCCTCGGCATTGCTCTCGGCTGGATTTTCACCCGAATGATGGAATTTGCGACCGGCCGGAAGCGCGGCCCGGTTGTGGCCGGCTTCGGCATGGCGGGCATCGCCATTGCCTGGGGACTACAATTCCTCATCGTGCCCGGTCTGGCGGTGTTCGGGCTGCTAGCAGCCGGGCTTGGCGTCTACATGTGCTACCAGAATCTCCGATAGGACACCCACCAGCCCATGACCGGACGCGCGGCCACTAG
>DATNET010000117.1:0-7796 GCA_035606745.1 Tepidiformaceae bacterium | reverse complement strand
CGTACTCGCGGTCATCCCCAAAGGTACGGCCAAGTTCGACGCAGAGCCGCCCCCGGAGGTCATCAAGAGCCTTGCCGATACACGAGTGCTCCGGACCGACGTCGACGGCCGGGTGACCGTCGCTACCGACGGCGAAACTATCGAGTTCGAACGCGGCCGCTGACCGGCCGAGGGCTCGGTGGCTTTGCGCCCCAACGCGCGTGCCCTTACGTTGAAGCGACACGGCGGAATCGCCGCGCCCCGAACGCCAAACGGAGACAACCAAAACGTGACATCTCGTATCGATGGCCGCCAGCCCGGCGACCTGCGCCCCGTGCGCATAAGTCCCAACGTGCTCGATTTCGCCGAAGGGAGCTGCATCATCGAATTCGGACGCACGCGCGTCCTGTGCGCAGCGAGCGTCGAAGATCGGCAGCCCCCGTTTCTTCGCAACACGCCGAGCGGCTGGGTTACCGGCGAATACTCGATGCTGCCCCGGGCCACCCACACACGCAGCCAGCGCGAGGTTGAGCGCGGTAAGCCCGGCGGCCGCACCCAGGAAATCCAGCGGCTCATTGGCCGTTCCCTGCGTGGCGTGGTGAATCTGGAAATGCTTGGCCCACGGACGATCACGGTCGACTGCGACGTCCTCCAGGCCGACGGCGGCACGCGCACCGCGTCCATCACCGGCGGCTACGTTGCACTCGCGATCGCCATGAGGAAGCTTGTCAAAGCGGGCACCATATCGCCGTCTGCGCTTATCTCGCCAGTCGGGGCCGTGAGCGTTGGCATCGTGAAGGGCGTACCCCTGCTGGACCTCTGCTACGAAGAGGACTCGACCGCGGAAGTCGACTTCAACGTCGTCATGACCGGCCAGGACGCATTCGTCGAGGTGCAGGGCACCGCCGAGGGGAAGCCGTTCACACGCGCAGGGATGGACTTGCTCCTCGACCTTGCGAAGGCCGGCATTAGCGAGCTGTTCGCCGCCCAAACGACGGCCCTCGAAGCAGCGAACTAGGCGGGGCGCCGAGTGACCCTGTTCGCTTCAGCCGACGTAATGGCCGAGAAACGTCCCGCCAATGACGTGGACGTGGCAATGCTCCTGGCTCTGCATAGCGTCGTAGCCAAAGTTGGAAAGCAAGCGAAAGCCGCCTGGACAGTACTTACGTCCAAACTCCGCGGCAACCTTGCCCACCTTCGCGATGTCGTTGTCCCAGAGTTCCGTCTGGGTACGATGTTCTTTCGTTATGGCAAGCAACATCACCGGCACCCAGCGCAATACGTTCTGGAAGACCATCACGTCATCGTCTTCATAGAGGACGTTGGCCGGCTCACGCCCGGCTACAATGCTACAAAACACACAATAGGGACGCATTCGGCTCCATTGATTCTAGAATCACCGTGCGGCTCGAACAAACCGGCCCTCGCGGAGGTCCCCTGATGCCCCAGCTTCTCCCGTTTCGTGGTCTCCGTTACACCGCCGCCGCAGGCCCAATTTCCGACCTCCTGGCGCCCCCGTACGACGTCATCACGCCGGCCCAGCAGCGCGCCCTCGAAGCCCGCAGCCCCTACAACGCCGTGCGACTCGAACTGGCTGAGGGCGGCGATGAGCGTTATGGCCGCGTCGCCGGCCTCGTCCATGAGTGGACGGCCAACGGCATCATCGCTCGCGATGATGTCCAAATGCTCTACGTCTACGAGCAACGATTTCGCGAAGCCGGACAGGTTTACCGCCGCACGTCGCTGATCACTGCAGTGGAGGCTCAGCCCTGGGAAGAGGGCGCCATCAAGCCTCACGAGTTCACCATGTCCGGCCCGAAGGAAGACCGCCTAAAATTGCTTGAGGCGACGCGCGTCCAGTTCAGCCCCGTCTTCATGATCGCCCGCGACCGCGCCGGACAGCTCACCCAGTTCCTCGAATCGACCATGGCGAGCCGCGAACCAGACGTGGACGCGACGAGCATAGACGGCGACGCTCACCGCCTGTGGGTTGTCGAAGCCGGCCGCTACGAGATGCGCCAACTGGCGCCGCTGCTTTCGGAGAGTTTCTACATCGCCGACGGCCATCACCGTTATGAAACGGCCGTCAACTACAAGATCCGTCGCGCCGAAGAAGGCCCTCTCGAACGCGACCACCCTGCCCGCTTCGCGATGACGGCCGTCGTGGCCGCCAGCGACCCGGGCCTCATCATCCGGCCCATTCATCGCGTCGTGCCGCGCCCCTCACCCGCCGGCTGGCAGAGCACGCTCGATCCACTTTTCGAAATTGGCACCGTTGGTGGCGTACCTGACGGCATCGCGCGGGCGGAGGCGTTGGACGCCTTGCTCGCTTCGTCGCCTGGCGGCATCGTCGCCCTGGGCCTCGAAGGTGACGATTCAGTCCATCTGCTTCGGCTTCGGAGCGCTGGCTTGCTGGAACCGAACATTCCTCGGGACAGGAGTGAGCGTTGGGCGGCGATTCCGCCCAACGTTCTCCGCTACGGAGTCCTTGATCCACTCTGGCAAATCACTGATGACGCGCTTCGGCTCGGCGCCGTGCTCTATACCCACGACACGGCTGAAGTGCTGAGCCTGGCCGCGGAGCACGGGGGCGCGGTCAGCTTTCTTCTGCACCCGGTTGGCATCGGAGAAGTCATGGCGCTCGCCGACCAGGGCGAGCGCATGCCACAAAAGTCGACGTTTTTCCACCCAAAGCTCGGTACCGGGCTCGTATTCAACCCTCTGGAGCTGTAGACGACCAACAATCAGTACGGCGACCGCCCAGGGGAGCCGAGCGGAAGCAGGCGGCGCAGCCCGGGCAAGGGAGAACGTCCGCTCCCGATGCCATTTTAGAGAACGGCGAACGGCGGATTCGGGCCGTGCGCGCCCCCGAGCGTCCGCGATCCCGAGCGTCCGCGATCCCAGGTGCCCTAGTCGAGCACCTTTCGGTAACTCTGGTACTGGCCCACCTTGCGAAAGCCCGCCCGTTCGTAGGCACGGCGCGCACGAGGGTTGTTGACGTTCACGCTGAGCATCGCTGTCGACAGGCCGTCGCTGTGGAAGCGCATAAGCACGGCGTCGAGCAGGCGATCAGCCACACCGCGGCCGCGCCAAGTGGGCCTGACGCCCATCTGCAGTATCCAGCCGGTCGCGGCATCCACAGCTTCGCAGACCGCATAAGCGACCGGCTCACGCCCGCTCCGGAGCAGCAGCGAAAGATCCCCTCGAAAGCCATCGCCATACGTGAAGGCGGCCCGCCACTGGTCCTGGCTCCAGCCCGGGAAGCCGGGCCTTTCGCGGAACGCTTCCTCGTAGACGCGAAAGAATTCGGGCGCCGTTTCACGCGACCACGGGTGGAGGGTCATGTGCGGACGCAGGTCGACCGATGGCGGCGACGAGACCCCGCGTGCCAACTGATCCTCGGCTACGTCCAGCGTGAACCCGTTGGCGGTCAAGAGCTCGGCGGCCCTGGTGGTTACCCCGTCAACGTCGAGGCGCAGCGTCGAAGGCTCGCGTTGGCGGCTCCGGACGAACGCTTCTGCCCATCGCAACATTGCTGTGCCAACTCCGCGGCCGCGAGCCGACTCGTCCACGGAACCCTCAAGGAAGGCAGTGTGCTCATGCGGTTGGCGACTTTCGAACCTGAGTCGCGTCTCGCCCACGATGGATTCGCCCACGGCAGCGAGGAGGCGGGCCGAGCCGTCTTCCTCGGTCACCTTCCAGCGCAAACGTCCGCCCGCGCCCGCCTCGTCGAGCATCGCTAAAACCGCACCACGCGGACGTTGTAGATACCGTCAATCGCCTGGATTTGGTGTTGCTGGTCATCGGTGGGGCATTCGTCGACGGCGATGAGCATCAGGGCGCGACCGCGGCGCCCCCGACGGCCAACCTGCATCGAGCGGATGTTGATGTCCCACCCACCCAGGAGCGTTCCAACCCTGCCGATCATCCCGGGGCGGTCCTCGTTGTCGCAGGCAAGCAGGAACGATCCCGGCTCTGGCACGATGTCGACGTCGAGCCCGTTCAGGATGACGATGTTCGGCTGCCCATGTTCAACCGTCGCCGCGACCGTCACTTCGGATTCGCTCGTGCCAACCTTCACATGGACGAGGTTCAGGAACACCTCGTGGGAACTCCGTAGCCGTTCCTGGATGTCCCATCCGCGCGACTGCGCTATCACGTTCGCGTTGACGATGTTCACGTTCTCTTCGCTGATCGGCTTGAGCAGGCCACGAATAACGGACGCTTTGAGCGGCGTCACGTCGAACTCGGCGATTTCCCCGTAGTAGTCGATCTCGATGGACGTGAGTTTGCCCGTGACAAGTTGCGTCGCCACCCTGCCGATGGTCTCGGCTGCCGCCATGTACGGCTGGATGACCAGCAGCGTCTCCGGAGCGAGCATCGGCGCGTTCACCGCATAGCGCGCCGGCTTGCCGGAGAGGATGTCCACGATCTGTTCGGCAACATCGACTGCGACTCGCTCCTGCGCTTCTGTCGTCGATGCGCCAAGGTGCGGCGTCGTGATGATGCGCGGGTCGTGCAACAGCGGATTGTCGCCCGGAGGCTCGCTCGTGAACACGTCGATCGCCGCGCCTGCGACCTTGCCCGCGTGCACAGCGTCCGCGAGTGCGGCTTCATCGATAATGCCACCTCGGGCCACGTTGAGGAGGCGGACACCGTCCTTCATTTTGGCGAACTGGTCCGTGGCGATCATGCCCCGCGTGGTCGCCGTCATGGGAACGTGCACGGTGATGAAGTCCGACTGTGCGAGCAATTCGTCAAACGTAACCGGTTCGGCGCCAATCGACCGCGCCCGCTCCTCTGTCACGAACGGGTCGCTTGAGACCACGCGCATTTCGAGGCCGAGTGCCCGCCGCGCGACTTCGGAACCAATCGGGCCCAGGCCAACAATGCCCAGCGTCTTCCCGCGAACTTCGGTGCCAACGAACTGCTTGCGGTCCCAGCGCCCTTCGAGCATGGAGGCCACTGCCTGTGGCAAATGCCGGGCAAGCGCCATCAGCAACGCGATCGTCTGCTCAGCGGCAGCGATCGTATTCCCCTGCGGTGCATTGACGACAACCACACCTCGCTCTGTAGCGGCGTCGAGGTCGATGTTGTCGACGCCGACGCCAGCCCGTCCGATGGCCACAAGATTCTTGGCGGCCTCGATCACTGGCCGCGTCACTTTAGTCTCGCTACGGACCACGAGCGCCTGGTAGTCGCCGATGATCGAGATGAGCGCATCGGCAGCCAGTCCGGTCTTCACATCCACATCGCCCACTGCACGCAGCATTTCGATGCCTTCGATGGCAACCGGGTCGGCGATGAGGATCCGTGGTCGGGGTGTGTCTGGCATGGTGGGATGCTTCTCCTTAAGCGTGGCGAGTGCGAGATCCACGGCAGCCGGGATGCGCACTTTGCCCGATTCCCAGCGGCTGATGGTGCCTTGGTCGACACCAAGGGCGGATGCCATTGCGGCCTGGGAGAGAGCGAGAGCATTCCTGGCGGTCGTGAATTCGGCAGCGTCCATGGCTATGCATTGTGCATCACCTTCCAGCTCCATGCAATCTGCATATCGAGGAAGCATCCGCCGTACAACGCGCTTGCGCTTAAACGTAGAAGGCGCCGGGATGCGGCGCCTTCTACATCATAAAAGCCTCGCTCTAGGCAGTAACCCGGGCCTCGGTCAACAGCTTCTCGACCACGTCGAGCGCCTGCTCCACATCCGTCTGGCTGACGTACCCCAGGTGCCCGACGCGGAAAATCTTACCTTCGAGCTTGCCCTGGCCGCCCCCGAGGACCACGCCAAATTCCTCACGAGCACGCTTGCTGAGCGCTTTCGCATCCACACCCTCTGGCCACCACACGGCGGTGACGGTGTTCGACGCGAACCTTTCGTCCACCGGCACAAGCTTGAGGCCAAGATCCTTGACGCGGCTACGGGTGTAATCCGCGATCGCCTGGTGGCGCGTGTAGATCCCTTCGAGGCCCTCCGCGCGCAAGAGTTCAAAAGCCGCATCCATGGCGTAGTACACCGAGAGTGCGGGTGTCCACGGATTTTGCGCTTTGGCCAGCGAGTCGCGGGTGCGCACCGCATCGAAGTAAAAGCGCGGCATTTTCGCCTCGGCATTCGCTGCCCAGGCCCGCTCGCCCATGTAGACAAATGCGAGGCCTGGAGGTGCCATCCAACCCTTCTGTGAACCGCTCACGACCACGTCGAGGTCCCAGCGCTCCACCGGGCAGGGCACGGAACTCATGCTGCTCACGGCATCGACGATGATCAGGCGCTCGCGAGCACGGACTTCTCTTGCAATAGCTTCGAGTGGATTGGTGACGCCCGTGGAGGTCTCGTTATGTGTCACGAGCACCGCCTTGATGGAGGCATCCTCGTCAAGCATCTTGCCGATGACCGCGGGGTCCGCGGCTTCGCCCCATTCCAGCGCGTAACTCACGACATCGGCGCCGTACGTCTTCGCGATGCTCTTGAGCCGGTCGCCAAATGAACCGATAGAGACGGAAAGGACACGGTCACCCGGACTGAGCGTGTTCACGACGGCCACTTCGAGGCCGCCGGTACCGGAGGTCGTGAACGACAGCACATCCGACGAGCTACCGAACACCCAGTTCAGCCCGTCGGTTACGCGGCGGAGGATCTGGGCGAATTCGGGGCCGCGATGGTTCATCATCTGGCGGCCGGTGGCCTCAAGGACCTCGTCCGGCACGGGCGTGGGTCCGGGAATGCGCAGGTTCACGGTAGGCTCCAATATGGGGTGGGGGATGGTTTTTATCGTCAACCCGATCACGGGAGTGGTCAACCGCTTCACGGCGGCCAGGCTCAGGCTGCGACCGGCTTCGCGCCCGACTTGCGCCCGTTGAGTACGCAATGTTTCGAACATGTTTCTGGCTCTTGCACCGACAATAAGCGAGCGGCTATGGGCGCAACAGCCGTCGCACATGTCGTTTGACCGTCTCGATTCAGCCGTACTACACTTCGGCAAGTTACAAATTTCACAACCTCACCCTCCATCTCATGACCCTCGAAATACCTGAAGTCGTCATCAACCGTCTACCCGTGTACGCCCGGGCCCTTACTGCTCTGGCCGCGCGGGGTGAATCGGTGGTGAGCTCACAGGCACTCGGACAACTCCTCGACGTTACCCCTGCCCAGATCCGGAAAGACCTGAGCTACTTCGGACGCTTCGGAAAGCAAGGCCGCGGCTATAACGTCCACGGATTGCTGGCCAAGCTGCGCGAGATCCTCGGCATCGACCGCCAATGGCACGTGTGCCTGGTCGGTGTGGGGCGGCTCGGGCAGGCCATCGCTGAGTACGGCGGCTTCGGCCCGCAGGGCTTCGAAATCGTGGCGGCGTTCGATGCGAACCTGCACGTCGTGGGCAGCAGCGTGGGCGGCGTACTCGTCCGCCATTCGGACGACCTCGATGCCTACCTGAAGTCGACGCGCGTCGACGTGGGTATCGTGGCAGTCCCCGCTCCGATGGCTCAATCCGTGGTCGACCAACTCGTTGATGCGGGTATCAAGGCCATCCTGAACTACGCCCCAATAACCGCGCACGTGCCGGACGATGTCGTCATTCGCCACATCGATCCGGTGCTCTCCATGCAGAGCATGACCTTCTACATCAAGCAGCGCGAGTCGGCAGACAAATAGTCTGGCCCGGCCTCCGCTTAGCGCGGATCCCTAAGATCCAGCGGCTCCACGAGCGTCCGGCTATTCACCGTAGAGTCCGGCTCTGCCCATGTCGTCTTGCTCCTCCTGGCGAAGAGCCTGGTACTCCCTCGTCTTCGCCGCACCGGGAAGGAAGATCGCGAGCACGACC
>DATNET010000104.1:0-2477 GCA_035606745.1 Tepidiformaceae bacterium | reverse complement strand
ATCACACAAGCGAATTTGATTGACGGTCACATTATTGGTGGAGCTACTAACACTACTACAACCGATTCTAGCCCGTTGAATGTCGACGCGTTCTGCTTCAACACCGACGGTATGCTCACGGACTCGGTCATATCGCTTATGCATGGCCCAGACCCCTTGCCTCCTGGCCAATCGACAACGTTCGACGTCGATCTACATGGAGTCAAATGCGACAGCTACTTAGTTGGCGCGCGCGGCTTATCCAAGCAGTAACAATCTCGTGAAGGCGACTGCGTTATCGCAACAACAAAACCACGACGGTTCGCGAACGACCCGCTACCGGCTAGACGCAGTCTGAGTTGGTCTTCTCTCCCGACGCGCATGCTCTGTTAAGCTGTTGAATGCGAGGCGACAGACATGGATGCAACAAGCCTCGACGGAAGTCGTGATGGCCGGACGGTTGCTCATCAAGAACGGTGTCGTGGCCGCTGGTGGCGTGCTTTCGCGGCAAGACATTCTCTGCGATGGCCCACGCATCGCTGCCATCGGACGCGGCATGGAAGCGGATGGCGCCGCGGTGTTCGACGCGGCTGGATTGACGCTCGGGCCGGGTTTCATCGATGTCCACGTCCATGGCGGCGGCGGACACTCCTTCTTTACTCACGACCCCGCGAACGTGCAGGGCTACGCTGCGTGGGCGCCCCGCAACGGCGTCACGAGCTTCCTGGTCAGCACCGTTGGCCGCGACGATGCGGACACGCTCCTGGTGCTCTGGGCCCTCGCCCCGACGATCGGCAACACAGCGGGCGCGGAGGCGCTGGGCTTCCACATGGAGGGCCCGTTCATCAACCCGCTGCGCAAGGGGGCGTTCCCGAAGGACTACCTGAGGGCGCCGGCTCGGGAGGAGTTTGCGCGCTACCAGGCTGCCGCCGACGGGCTCATCCGGCAGGTCACGCTCGCCCCTGAGCTGCCGTTGGCGTTGGAGCTGGCGAGCGCGGTGGCGGTCTCCGGGGCACTGCCGGCCATGGGCCACACCGATGCCACGACGGTCCAGGCTCGTGCCGGCTTCGACACCGGCGTGCGTCACGTCACGCACCTGTTCAACGCGATGCGGCCGATCCACCAGCGCGAAGGCGGACCGGTCGTGGCGGCACTGCTCGAGGGCCGGGTGACTTGCGAGCTGATTTGCGATGGTGCCCATGTCGCCCCGGAGCTCTTGCAGCTTGCCTATCGGGCGCTTGGCCCGGCGCGGGCGGTGGTGGTCACGGACAACCTCCACATCGCGGGCACGGACCTCACCGGCGGGGAGTTCGGCGGGCAGACGATTTCGGTGACGGGAGCGAAAGCGGAGCGCGCCGACGGCACCATCGTTGGGAGCGTGGCCACGATGGACCAGCACTTTCGCAACGTGCTCGACTTCCTCGGCGTCGACGTCCCGACCGCGTTCCGGCTGTGTGCGGGAAACCCGGCCCGGGTCGCGGGCGTGCAGGGCCGAAAAGGCGTACTCGACCGCGGCATGGACGCGGATATCGTGATGCTCGATCGAGACATGCAGGTGGCAGCGACGATCTGCCGGGGCGAAATCGCCTTTCAGCGCCGCGGCTAAGCGGCAGCGAGCGCATCGGACCTTCGGCGTTTAGCGGACGAACATCGCACGCAAGGTCCGGATCGCCACGGGCATACGTGGGCCGTACCACCAGAGCAGCTTGCCATCGATAACGGTGGCTGGCGCAATGGCCGAGAATTCTTCCACATGGGACTGCTTGAACGGGTACGGCTCGTCTGGCAAGAGGATAACGTCCGGGTGCAGCGCCGCGACCTCGTCGAGCGTGACCTCGGGGTAGCGGGACCGGCCGGCGAGTACGTTCACGGCACCGCAGCGTTCCAGCAGGTCGTGGCCATAGGCGTGTTCGCCGAGGCCCATCAGGGGGTCCTTCCAAACGGCGACAAACACTCGAGGCGCGGGCGGGGCGCGGCGCTCCGCCAGTGCGGAGCGGACATCGTTGATGAGCCCTGCGGCCTTCGCCTGGTGATCCAGGATGTCGCCCAGGCCGGCAATCATCGCCAACGCCTCCTCGACGGTGTTGGGGTCGGTGAGGAGGACGTTGAGGCCGGCCTGCTGCAGTGCCTCAACGTCCTCGCGGCGGTTCTCTTCCTTGTTCGCGACGACGAGGTCCGGCCGGGCCGCGACGATCCGTTCGACGTGGGGATTCTTCGTGCCGCCCATAATGGGGACAGCTTCGACCAGGCCAGCGGGCTCTGTGCAGAAGCGCGTGCGCCCAACGAGGTGGTCGCCAGCACCGAGCCTGCAGACCAATTCGGTCAGGCTCGGTACCAGCGAAACGATGCGCGCGGGCGGCATGGTGGGAGCGTATCAGCCCTGGTGGCGGAGTGGGAGGCGAAGATTGATGGTGCCGCGCCGGTGGGCCGGCAAGGTCCTGTGTGAACCGCGTTATAGAATCGACACCCACGGTTACGGAGAATTTGCAGACCGTTTA
>DATNET010000068.1:0-5559 GCA_035606745.1 Tepidiformaceae bacterium | reverse complement strand
CTCGACGGAATTTGTTCACTTCGAATATACCACGCGTGCCGATGAGCGGGCGAAGGCGCCGACTCGCGCCTCGGAACTCGGAACTCGCAGAGTGTGTAACAGTGGAGTACCTCGTCTACGAAGAAACGGAGTAGAGCAAATGCTTCCCTCGATTCACCTTGGGCCGACCGGCGTCGAACTGCGCCCGCTGGGCCTCGGCGCCTGGGCGTGGGGCGACAAGCGGGTGTGGCAGTTCGACCCGGTAACGGGTCCAAGCGATGCCCGCGAAGCCTGGCAGGCCACCCTTGATGCTGGCATAACGCTCGTCGATACCGCGGAAATGTATGGAAGCGGAAAGTCGGAGGAGATCGTAGGCCAGCTGCAAAAGGAGTCCGGACGCCCCGTGTTCATCGCTACCAAGTTCGCCCCGCTCCCTTACCGGGTGAGCTCGGCGGAGCTGCCAAAAGCGCTGTACCGCAGTCTTGCCCGCCTCCAACTCGAGACGGTCGACCTTTACCAGGTGCATTGGCCGTGGTCGCTTCTGCGCATCTCTGCGCTCATGGATCGCATGGCCGATGCCGTCGAAGCGGGGCAGGTCCGTTACGTGGGCGTGAGCAACTACAACGAGGGACAGATGCGCCGGGCGCATGCCGCCCTGGCCCGGCGGGGAGTGCCGCTTGTTTCGAACCAGGTGCACTACAACCTGCTCACACGCGGCCCGGAATCTAATGGCGTGCTTGCTGCCTGCCGGGAGTTGAACGTCACCCTCATCGCCTACAGCCCGCTCGCCCAGGGTGCGCTCACGGGTAAGTACCGGCCCGAGACGGCGAAGGCCGGCGGCATTCGACGCTGGCGCGGGCCGTTTCGGAACCTCGACAAGGTGATGCCGGTCGTAGAAACGCTGGAAAAGGTTGGCAGGGAGCACGGTCGCACGGCCGGGCAGGTCGCGCTCAATTGGCTCGCCCGGCAGGACCATGTCCTCCCCATCCCGGGCGCCAAGAACGGCCGGCAGGCGGCTGAGAACGCTGGTTCAATCGATTTTGACATCACTGATGCGGAAGCGGCTGAGATCGAACGCGTGAGCCGGCACTGGAAGTAGGGAACGGATCGAGCGCCAACTGGCGGGATGTCGGGGCAAAACACAACCGTTAGAGCGGGCCCTGGCTCGCCAGCACCCGGCCAAGCACCGCCTCCGCGCTGCCATCGAAGGGAAATGCGCGGCTCTCCAACAGCTCGATCGCAAGCCGCACCCCCTCGTGCGCTGTCGCAACAACCTCTGGCGTGTACCCCATCGTCCGCGTGTGCAGCGCGAACGTATCGTGGTCCCGTACGAAGTAGCCACGGTCGTCGCCAACGATCACGTCGAGGTCGAGGTCGATGAACTCCACCTGCCTGTGCCGCAGCGTGGCCGGGAGGGCGGCATCGCACTTCGTTTCCGAACCCCAGCGGCCAAGCTCATCGAAGCAGAACAGGATGGTCAGCGGCTGTTCCAGGTTCACGTAATGCAAAAAATACTGGTGCGGGGCACCGGCGGGAGCGGCCGGCGCACCTCCCTCACGCTTTTGATGCACGGCCGAATCGTGCATCACGACGACCCATTGGCCCCCAACCGCCTCGACCAACTCGCCATCCCACTCGGAGCGCACCGTCCCGTCGTACTTCAGCTTGCGAATGGTGACAACGTTCGACACGGCTTGTCCTCTTGTCTCTCGTCTCGCTACGTCCTCTTTGCGCCCCACTGCTCCCAGTAGGTCACCTCTTCCACTGGCTTGCGGAAGCCCGAGCCAAACTTTCCCTTAGGCCACCCGACCGGGATGAGCGCAGCCGTCTCCACGGAATCAGGGATGCCCAGCAACGCTCGCACATCCGCCTGGCGGCCCCGGTGGACCGTCGTCAACGCCGTGCCGAGCCCCAGCGCGCGCGCTGCCAGCATCAGGTTTTGGACGGCCGGGTAGATGCTCGAACCGGACGTGATGTCAGTCGAAGGCCCGCCCATCAACGCGCATGCAAAGATCAATACCGGAACTTCGTGCATATGTTCGGCGAGGTACGTCGCGCTCTTCATGACCCGGTCATTGCTGGCCGCCTCATCCGGCGGAAGGTCCGGGCGATTCCCGTAACCCGAAGCCGTGGCCCGCGACCACCCCTCGTTGTACCACTCCTGGATCTGCTTTTTCTTCGCGGCGCCGGTCACGACCAGCCAGCGCCAGCCCTGGCGGTTGCCGCCGCTCGGCGCCCGCGTAGCCGCCCAAATGATCTTCTTGATGTGCTCCTCTGGCACGGGATCGGGCTTTAGGCGCCGCATGGCGCGCTGCGTACCGATCACTTCAAAGAAGGCGGGCTCGATGATGGCAGGCTCCGGCATGGCGACTCTCCGAGAATGAAGTATGCCGATACTACAATGCTCGGAGGCCCGAGGCCCGAGGCCCGAGGCCCGAGGCGCGGGGTCCGGGGCCCGGGCCATCAGCGACTCATCGCTCATCGCTCATTGCTCATTGCTGCGCCCCCGGGCGTAGAATCCCGTCATGGCCGCTCTCCCCCTCGCTGGTGTCCGCGTCTGCGACCTCACCTGGATCATCGCCGGGCCGACCGCCACCCGGGTCCTTGCGGATTTCGGCGCAGAAGTCATTCGCGTCGAGCACGAACAGGCGATCGATGCCATTCGCCTCGGCCGGCCGATAATCGGCGACGCGCCCACGCTGAACAATTCTGGCTTTTTCAACTACTTCAACCGCAACAAGAAGAGCATCCTTCTCAATGCCCGCCACCCGGACGGGATGACGATCCTCAAGCGGCTTGTCGCCGTCAGCGATGTTGTGGTCGAAAACTTCTCCAACGGCGTGCTCGAATCCTGGGGGCTCGGCTACGAGGAGCTGAAGCGCATCCGGCCAGACATCATCTACTGCTCGATCTCTGGCTTCGGCCATTCCGGTCGCGATAAAGAGTTCACGACGTGGGGTCCGACGGCGCAGGCGCTCAGCGGCCTCACCTTCATGTCCGGCCTGCCCGGCGAACTTTCGGCCGGCTGGGGCTACAGCTACATGGACCACACTGCCGGCTACTACGGCGCGATGGCGGTCCTGATGGCACTTCACCATCGCAATCGCACCGGCGAAGGCCAGTACATCGATATCTCGCAGGTCGAGGCCGGGATCGTGCTCAACGGCCCCGCAATCCTGGATTACACGGTCAATGGCCGGCGTGGCCGCCGGGAGGGCATGCCGCCGGGGAACCACGCATGGCAGCCTGCGGTCGCCCCGCACAATGCCTATCCATGCCGGGGCGAGGACCGCTGGCTGGCGCTCGCGGTGATGAACGAAGCCGAATGGCAGGCACTTGTCCGGGCCATGGACGAGCCAGAATGGGCGTTGGACGAACGCTTCGCAACGAACGAATGCCGGCTCGCGAACCAGGACGAGCTCGATAGGCACATCGCTGCCTGGACGGTCGAATGCGACGAGTACGAGTTGATGGGACTGCTGCAGGCCGCCCGTGTCCGCGCTGCCGCATGTCAGCACGCCGGCGATCGCTTCGAACGTGACCCCCAGCTTGCCGCGCGGGACTGGTGGCATCACCTGCCTCATCCGGAAGTCGGTGATTGCGAATACGACGGCGTCGCGCCGAAGCTCAGTGCCAGCCCTGGCGGCTTGCGCTCAGCCAGCCCTGTGCTGGGCGAGCATACTCATGAAGTGCTCGCCGGCGTCCTTGGCATGAGCGATTCCGAGATAGATGACGCGCTCGCCAGCGGGGCTTTGATGTAATGGGTGCCCAACCGTCTTCGGTCGAATCTGCGACGGGTCCCCTTGCAGGTGTGCGCGTCATCGAACTCTGCAACGAACTGGGCCAGCTTGCGGGAAAACTGCTGGCCGATATGGGAGCCGAGGTTATCAAGGTCGAGCCGCCGGGCGGTTCAAGTGCCCGCGCGATCGGCCCCTTCGTGAAAGACATCCCCGGTCCGGACCGCTCGTTGAACTTTTGGTACCACAACACCAACAAGCGTTCGATTGTGCTCGATTACGCCGGAAATGAATTCGATGCAGGCATCCTGCGGGGCCTGATCGAAGGCGCTGACATCTTTCTCGACGACGCCGAACCCGGCACCCTGTCTCCGCTTCAGCTGGACTACGCAGCTCTCCAGGCGACCAACCCGGGCCTGATTCATTGCGCGATTACGCCCTTCGGCCAGGACGGCCCGTGGGCCCGCTACCGCGTGTCCGATCTCGTGGCGCTGGCCGCCGGCGGCCCTATGCGCATGAACGGCTACAACGAGGAAGACGTGCCCGGCGCTCCGCCGATCCACGGCAAGGGCGACCAGGCGTACAACACGGCCTGCCACTTCGCCACGATCGGTATCCTTGTGGCGCTCTACCACCGCGATACCACCGGCGAGGGCCAGTACATCGATGCGTCGATGCACGAGGCGCTGAGCTGCACGACGGAAGTAGGCATGCCGTACTGGTTCTACAAGCGTACGAATGTGCTTCGCCAGACCGGCCGTCACGCCGCGGCGAACCGCACCGACCCGTGGCTCTACCGCGCAGCCGATGGCCGCGGACTCCTCATGTTCGGCATCGGCCGCGACAACGCCACCTGGCGCCAGATCAAGGAGTGGTTCCAATCCGAAGGTTTCGGGAGGCAGTTCGACGAGCCACGATTCGACAGCCCGGCGGCACGGCAGCCAGGTCGTGGCAGTACCGAATCGTCGGAAATCGTCGCCGAAGCGAAGAAGTTCTTCGAAGCTCACGATGCCGCATTCAGCTACCGCGGCGGCCAGGAACGGGGGCAATCGTGGGGTGTCGTGTACTCCCCCGATGAGACCCTTGCCGACCCACACTGGCACGATCGCGGCTTCTTTGTCACGACCAGCGGTGAAGATGTGGAGGCGCCCGTGCTCATGCCCGGCGCACCGTACATCTTTAGCGCGACCCCGTGGCAGCTTCGGCGGCCAGCACCGAAGCTCGGTGAACACACCGCCGAAATCCTTGCCGAATTGGTGTAAACGTTTGGTGGCAGCCGCTGACGTAGTGCCGTCCAAGTAGTACGCTCGTCTGCGGCGGCAAAACGCCAGGCAACTGGGGCGCCACGAAGGCCTCCCGCGAGCGGTCGGAAAGCGCCCGAACACGGACTGCAGTACTGCGGCCAGTAGCGGTGGCCGACACAATGGAGGTTCCCGTGCAGCCAACAACCCGAATCCCGGGAAATACGTCAGTTTACGAACTCATCCGGACCCGGCCAGAGGCGCGCGAACGCCTCAGCGCGGCCGGCCTCACCAACGATTTCCTCGATTACCGTATCGGGGATGCGGCCCGTGCCGTGGGCGTGCCGCTCGAGCGGATCCTTGAGCTCGCCGAGCCAGAACCGGCCGGGGCGCGCTAGCTCGTCCTCCGCAACGCGACACTCACGCCAGGGTGCCTTGCGAGCTTTTACGGCCGTTTGCGGGCTGTGACATTGATTCGGCACGCAAACAGCGACGGTGCGTGACGCGCGAGCCATCGCGTGGCCCGCGGATTATCCAGCCGTCCCAGCACGGCCCGAACGCCCGGGACACCCCCGAAGAGTTCGCAATCGTGCCCTGAGACG
>DATNET010000061.1:0-2430 GCA_035606745.1 Tepidiformaceae bacterium | reverse complement strand
GGCTCGTCCGGATGCTCGAGGACCGGGCCGACCGGCTCGAACGCGAACGCGAAGAGAAAGCCCGCGCCGCGGTCGCCGAGGAACGAGCGCGCATCGCCCGCGAAATGCACGATGTCGTCGCCCATAACATCAGCGTGATGGTCGTCCAGGCCGGTGCCGCGAGGCGCGTCGTCCAATCCGACTCGTTGTCCGCGACTGATGCACTGCTCACCATCGAAAAGACCGGACGCCAGACGTTGCAGGAGATGCGCCGCCTGCTCGGCGTCCTGCGCACCGGCGACGATGGCCTTGCGCTCGCACCGCAGCCGGGGCTCGGCGAGCTCGCCTCGCTGCTGGAACAGCTGCGCAAGGCCGGGGTGCCCGTGGAACTGCGGGAAGAAGGAGAGCCCCGGCAGCTCCCCGCGGGACACGACCTCGTCGCCTACCGTGTTGTCCAGGAAGGGTTGACCAACGTGCTCAAGCATGCCGGCAAAGCGAACGTCCAGGTCACCGTGCGGTTCCGGGGCGATGCCCTCGACCTGGAAGTCATCGATGACAGCAAGGGTGCGCCCGCCGACGCCGAACGCAACGGCGGCCACGGCCTCTTTGGCATGCGCGAGCGCCTGGCACTTTATGGCGGCACCCTGCAGACGGGGCCGGTTGCGGGCGCCGCAGGCTTTGCCCTTCGTGCGACGCTGCCGATTGAGTCGGCTCCTTGACGGCCATCCGCGTCGTTGTGGTCGATGACCAATCCCTTGTGCGCGCCGGCTTTCGGCTCATCCTGCAGTCCGAACCCGGTATTGAGGTTGTGGCTGAGGCGGCCGATGGAGTCGAAGCGATCGCGGCTGTCCGGGCCACCAACCCGGACGTGGTCCTGATGGATGTGCGTATGCCGCGCATGGACGGGATTGAAAGCACCCGGAGGATTCTGAGCCTCGAGCTTGCGGTCCCGCCAAGAGTGGTCATGCTCACCACGTTCGATATGGATGAGTACGTCTACGAGGCGCTGAAGGCCGGGGCGAGCGGCTTTCTGTTGAAAGACGTGGCTCCGGAAGGATTGGTCGAGGCGGTGCGCGGCATCGCGTCGGGTGACACGCTCCTCTCGCCTTCGATAACGCGGCGGCTGGTCGAATCGTTCCTGCGGCGGCCGCCAACGTCGCGCGGTCCGAGCGAGGCGGTGCGCTTACTCACCGCCCGCGAACTTGAGGTGCTCCGCCTCGTCGCGCGTGGCCTGACGAATGCCGAAATCGCGAGCAGCCTCGTCATCAGCGAGGCCACCGTCAAGACGCATGTCGCCAACCTGCTGGGGAAACTGGAACTGCGTGACCGCGTCCAGGCGGTGGTGTTCGCCTACGAACACGAGCTGGTCGCGCCCGGCCAGGGGTGAATGGGCGCGGCCTATCGGGAAGCGTTCAAGACATCGGGGAACGTCTGGATGGTCGCTGTGGCTTTCGCCGCGGCAACGAGCTCCGCACGCGGTTGCTTCGTTTGGCTGACGTAGCGGTTGTCCAGTTCAAACTCCCGGAACGCCGCTCGGGCTCCCGGGTCCGTTTCTACGTTCGCAAGCGAAACGCCGTTTGCAGCGAGGGCAGCGAGGCTGAGTTTCCGGATGTTTTCTGGGGTGCTGGACGACGATAAAGGAGCAACAATCCCGGCATTGATCATCTGCGACACTTCCGCTTCGGTGACCACGACTCCCGCCTTCGTGGCCGCCTGTGCCAACAGTACGTCGTCGATGGCGTTGTTCAGCAGGTCCTCTTTCGAAACCGCCGCGATGTCCTGTCCTGAGGCGCCGGACGCCTGCGCCGACTGCAACATCGCAGCATCAATGTCGATCTCTCGCCGCGTTATAGCCTGCCCGTTCACGATGGCGACTACCGCGGTGTCGGGACCGCGTGTTGCCAGTGCATTGAGCTTTTGAATCCCACCATCGGAGCCTGATTGTGCGGCGCTCACGACGACGGCGGTAGCGATGACGAGGGCTATGCCGGCCACCGCGCCCGCGATGATGAGCCTATGTCGCTGGTTGCCCGAAGGGCGGCGAAGGGAGCCGCTTTTTTTCGCTTCCGCGTCGTTTGGCACATCCCCTCGGGTACGGTTCACCGGTCGCTCGCTTTCACGCTCGTCGGCTCAAGGCCAGGCGGACTCGCCACATTCTAGTCCGGCCCGTCAACCCTCGGTCCCGGTCTGGAGGCGGGCTGAGTCGCCCGCTCAACCGCCGGCTCCGTTGCGCTGTTGCGGGGCTGCGTCTCGCGGTCGCGGTACTGAATGGTGATTGCCTTGGGCCTCGGGCCCCGGAACACCCGCCCCTGCTACACTGAACCTCCGGCCGCCCTCAACCGTGGTGGCCGCACTCCCAACCATCTGAGGTCTCGATCATGGCAAGGCCCACTACCGGCTCGTCCCTACCCCCTGCCTATGAGCCGGCCGGCGTAGAAACCCGCATCTACG
>DATNET010000031.1:0-10694 GCA_035606745.1 Tepidiformaceae bacterium | reverse complement strand
GGGATGCAGGCGGAGGGGATCAAGGTCGTGAACTGCCGCCACGAGGAATCGGCGTGTTTCGCGGCCTCGGCGTGGGGCTATATCAAAAAGAAGCCCGGCGTGGTTGTGGCCGGCAGTGGTCCGGGGACGATCAATACGGTTACGGGCTTGCACGTCGCGACCGAATCAGGGATGCCGCTGGTTGTCCTCGGTGGTTCGGCAGATGGGCGTTCGCGTGGCCTGGGTGGGTTCCAGGAGGCCGACCAGGTCGCCTTCGCGAAGCCCGGGTGCAAATGGACGGCGCAGGTCGACAGCACGGAGCGCATCCCGGAGCTGGTCCACCTGGCGCTGGGAAAATCGATCGGCGGACGGCCCGGGGGCGTGTACCTCGACTTCCCCGGGCATCTCGTACGGCGGCGCGTGGACGAGGAGCGCGCACCGCTACGTGCGTCTTCGCCCGCAATTTCGCTGCCCCAACCGGACTCGACGAGCGCCGGGCAGATTGCGGCGATGCTGGCAACGGCGGAGCGTCCGTTGGTGCTCATCGGCAAGGGCGCGGCGTGGGCGGGTGCCGGCGAAGCGCTGACACAGTTGGTCGACCTCGGGATCCCGTATGTGGCCTCGCCGATGGGTCGCGGGGTGGTATCCGACGACAACCCGATGTGTATGAATGCGGCGCGATCAGCGGCTCTGAGTGGCGCCGATGCAGTGTTGATGGTGGGCGGGCGGTTCAACTGGATCTTCCAATTCGGGCGGGCGCCGCGTTTTGCCACGGATGTGAGGCTGGCGCAGATCGACGTGGTCGCCGAGGAGATGACGAGCGCGGCAAACCTCGAGTTCGGCATGGTGGCGGACTGCGCGGCGGGCGTGGCAGCCATCGTGGCCGCCTTGCAGGGCCGGCAGCTGCGTTCGAAGAGTTCGGGGTGGGTCGATGCGCTCGGAGCCGATGTCCGAAAGAATGAAGCCGCCATCGCCGGCCAGATGGCTTCCGGCGAGCAACCGATCAACCATTACCGGCTGCTGCGAGAGGTGCGGGACGCCGTGCCGCGCGAAGTGAACATCAGTGTGGACGCGGAGCTGACGATGGGCGTGGCGCGCGCGGTGTTGCCGAGCTACCACCCGCGCTCGCTGCTGAATTCGGGCACGACGGGGTGCATGGGTACGGGCGTGCCGTATGCGCTCGGCGCCAAGCTTGCTCTGCCGGATTGGCCGGCGGTGGCGGTTGTCGGCGATTACGCCTTCGGCGCGGCCGCGATGGAAGTGGAGACCGCGGCGCGCGTCGGGGCGAACGTAGTGTTTGTGATTTCGAACAACGGCGGGATCGCCGGGCATTCGATCCAGGACAGCATGTTCGGCGCGGATGCACCGCCGATCGCGGCCCTGTTGCCGGTGGATTACGAACGCATGGGCGAGATGGTGGGCGGTTTTTCGGCACGCGTCACCGACCCGGCGGAGATCCGGCCGACGCTCGAACGGGCGCTGGCGGCGAACACGGTGGCGGTGATCAACGTCGTTACCGACCCCAAAGGCGGCCGCCGGGGCGGCGCATACCTTGGGTAGGAGACCTACCTTGGGTAGGGAACCTTTGGGTAGGAGGACTACCTTGGTAGGAGACCCTACAGCGCATGTCTAAGGAGCCACGCAGATGAGTTATGAGACGGTCCTTACCGAACGCCGGGGCGAAACGAGCGGCATCCTGTGGGTGACGCTGAACCGCCCGGAGAAGCTCAACGCGCTCAGCATGACGCTCTTCGATGAGCTGCGGCAGGTGTTTCAGCAGGCGCGTACGGACCGCTCGGTGCGGTGCGTCGTGATCACGGGAGCGGGGCGTGGGTTCTGCGCTGGCGCGGATTTTTCGGGCGGCCCCGCCAAAGAGCTTGTCTACGCCTCGCAAGAATCGGCGACAGACCTCGAAGGGGCGCGGCTGTTCTTTCGTAACGAATCGGAGACGTACATCGCGTTGAAGCGGCTGGACGTGCCGGTCATCGCATCCGTGAACGGCGTATGCGTCGGCGCGGGGCTCGACATGGTGGCGCACTGCGACATGGCTGTGGCCTCGACGGCGGCACGGTTCCAGGTCGCGTATGTGAAGCGGGGGCTGTTCGCGGACCTTGGGGGGTTTTATTCGTTGCCGCGCATTATCGGCTGGCGCAAGGCGATGGAGATGATGACGACTGGCCGGTTCATGGCCGCCGAGGAGGCACATGCCGCCGGGCTGACGAACTACCTCGTAAGCCCGGATGAGTTAGAAGCGAAGACGATGGAGTTGGCGCTGGCGGTGGAAGCAGGCCCGCCGCTGGGGCAGAAGCTCGGCAAGATACTCGCCTACCGGACGCAGGGCATGGACTTCGAAAGCGCGCTGGAGTTTTCGGGCATCGCGCTGGGCACGACGGCGATGTCGGAAGACCGCAACGAGGGACGGCGCTCGTTCGCGGAGAAACGGGAGCCGAAGTTCACGGGCCGGTGAGCCCGCGCTGGTGGTGAGGGCAGACGCGCTAGGAGCCTGCGCGGAGCGCCTCGAGGTGCTTGTCATAGGTCTGGGCAGAGGCGCCGATGCGAAGCGGGGCGTCGACGGTTTCGAAGCGATCATCGGGCTCTGACCAGTGGTGCAGAAGCGTCGCCTGCGGCCGGCCGGCCTGCACACCTTCGATCTCGTAGATAGCCTCGACGACGCGGCGGGAAGGGTTGCGCCATTCGCCAATGCTGCGGACGTAGACCATGAGGTCGAGCGCGGCGGCGAACTCATCGGGCACTTCGTTTTCGCCGGTGATCACGCTGAACGCCTGCTCGAGGCCGGCGGCGTGGAGGGCGGTCACGAGGCCGAAGCCGCGCTCCGCGACCGCGCGGAAGACGGCTCGCACATCCTCGCCCCAGAGGTAATCAGGAAAGCCGGCCTGGGAGATCTCTGACATCAGGAGGTAGCTGCCATCGGCGGTCGCCGGGATGCCGAGGCCTGGGCCGGCGTCGCGGGAGAGGCGGCGCAGCGGCACGCCTGCCGGTGCGAATCGCAACATGGCCTCGGCGACGGTACTCTTCCCGGCCATACGCGGGATCGCGACGAAGAGTGCTGAGCGGCGCTCTTCGGCTGCCACGGCAAGGGTCGCTGCCATTTCGGCCGACATGGTGCGGTTCGCGACAAGATCAGCGAGGGTGAGACGCGACATTGGCCCCTCCGGGAGTGGCTGGCCCGATGGGGCGCATCGTACGCCAGAAGGGTCGGGAAGGATAAGAGCGAAGGCAATCGCTCGACGACGCGGCGCGGGGAGGAAGGTGGGGTAGCCGCCCGCGCCGCTGGGCTCCCATTCGGGCGCTCGTGGGGGTAATCTGCCCCAGCCATGGCAGCGATTCTTACATGCACGTGGGCGCCTACCCCGTTGTCCGGGCCACACCTGCTCGCTTCGCGGCGGCCGGGTGGTGGAGCGAGTGGGGAGGCGACGGCAAGCGCCGGAGACGTTCGGGCGGCACTCGTGGAGCCGGTACTGCGAGCAGAGGCGCTGGGGATCGACTACCTCCTCGTGGCGCAGCGCTGGTACGGGACGGGCAAGGAGATCGAGGGGTCGACGTACGACTGCCTGGCAATGACCGCCTATTACGCGGCGTGCACGGAGCGGATCCGGCTGGTCACGGCCATCCATCCGGGATTTTTCCTGCCCGCACCCATCGCGAAGTGGGGAGCGACGCTGGATTGCATCACGGGCGGCCGCTGGGCCATCAACGTGACGAGCGGCTGGCACCTGCAAGAGTTCCCGATGTACGGCGCGGAGGTCGTGGAACACGATGCACGGTACGAGCGGTCCAAGGAATTCATTGACGTGCTGCGCGGTGCGTGGCGCGGAGCGTGGCGGGGTGCGGGGACGGGTGACGGGTTCAACTACTCTGGCGTCTTTTACCAGGTCGAGGGGCTCGAACTGGAGCCGAGGCCACAATCGCCCATGGTGGAAGTGTTCCAGGGCGGGCAATCGGAGGCGGCGAGGGAGATGGCCGCCTCTCATTCGGACTGGGTCTTCTTAAACGGAGGCCGTCCGGAGAAGGTCGCGGAGATCGTGTCGGATGTGCGCGCGCGTGCCGCGGCCCGGGGGCGGACCGTGCGATTTGCGCTGTACGGAATTCCGCTGTGCCGGGAATCCGACGAAGAAGCGGATGGGGTGATCGCGGCGATGGCGGCAGCGGTCGACCCGGAGATAGCGCGCCAGCGACGATCGCGCGTGAGCGGCGCGCAGGGCATGTGGGCGGAAAGCGACGACGTGCTGACGAAGCTGGATTCGAACGAGGGGTTCGCGAGCCGGCTTATCGGGTCGCCGGACACGATCCACCGGCGGATGATGGAGTTTCACGAGCTTGGGATCGACATGTTCCACCTGACGCTCAACGACGAGCTGTTCGTGTCCGAGGTGCTTCCGCGGATCCAGGCGCATAGGTGAGGATGGGAACCGGGCGAGGGTTTGTCGAACTCGGCTGTAACTGCGGCCCGCTGGCCCGGGGAATGTAGCAAGTTTAGCTACTTATAGCGGATTTCGTGTATAACCGCGTATAACTCTGTAGAAGTTGCTATAGTTGCCCTATGGACCCGATCAAGAACCCCTTTTCGCCGGGCGCTGGCTCGCCGCCACCTGAACTCGTGGGGCGGGACCCGGTGTTGCAGCAGGCTCACGTGTTGCTGGGGCGGGTCCGGGCACGGCGCAGCGAGAAGAGTCTGCTGCTCACTGGACTGCGGGGAGTGGGCAAAACCGTGTTGCTCAACGAGATCGAACGGATGGCGCGTGCCGATGGGTACCACACTGTGTCGATGGAAGCGCACGAAGACAAGCCACTCGGCCCGCTCATCGCGCCGCAACTGCGCACGCTCCTATTCAACCTCGACCGCATGGCGGGCGCCAGCGACAAAGCCAGGCGCGCGCTTCGCGTACTGCGCAGTTTCGTCTCGTCGATAAAGTTCACGGTGCACGACTACAGCTTCGGGCTGGACATCGAACCCGAGAGAGGCGCGGCCGACAGTGGCGACATCGAGATCGACCTCCCGGACGTGTTGGTCGCGATTGGCGAGGCGGCTGAGGACCGCGGTGCAGCCGTGGCGATTTTCGTCGACGAGGTGCAGTACTTCAGCAAGAAGGAGCTGGGCAGCCTGATCATGTCGATGCATCGCATGCAGCAGCTGCGACTTCCGGTCGTGCTCGTCGGCGCAGGCCTCCCGATCCTCCCGGGCCTTGCCGGCGAATCGAAGTCGTACGCGGAGCGGCTCTTCAATTTTCCAAAGATCGGCGCGCTCTCGGAGGCTGACGCGGCGAAGGCGTTGCAGGACCCGGCGCGGGCCGCCGGTATCGAATTCGAGCTTGCGGCGCTGGATGAGGTGTTTCGGCTGACCCATGGCTATCCGTATTTCGTCCAGGAGTGGGCCTACCAGGCTTGGAACCTGGCCGAAAGCAGCCCGATCACGGTCGCGGTCGTCCGAGCGGCGACAGAGACGGTGACTGAGCGACTCGACGAGAACTTCTTTCGCGTGCGCTACGACCGTCTGACGCAGAGCGAACGTCGCTTCCTCCGGGCCATGGCGGCGCTTGGATCGAGCGTCCGGACGAGCGACGTGGCGCAGGCGCTTGGTGTAAAGCTTTCGAGCATCGGCCCTCTGCGAGCCCGATTGATCAATAAGGGGATGATCTACAGCCCTGCCTACGGCGACATGGCGTTCACGGTGCCTCTGTTCGCGGAATTCATGGTCCGCGCTATCCCGGAGGGCGCAGATTAACGGAGTAGGGAGCGACGTTCGACACCGTGGCCGTCGCCCGGGCCTCTGGTCTCTTGTCTCTGGTCTTCTGTCTGTGGCGGTGTCCCCTCTAGCACTCTACGGTGGAGAGTGCTAACATCGCGATTGCTCAGTAATCCCTGAACACTTCCAAGGAGAGTCATTCATGGCCACTAAGGCAGCTCCGGCGAAAGCCGCAACCAAGACCACGCTCGTCCCTCTCGCCGACCGCGTCGTTATCACCCCGCTCAAGCAGGATGAAGTGACCGCCAGCGGCCTCGTCATCCCCGATACCGTGAAGGAAAAGCCGCAGCAGGGCGAAGTCGTCGCTGTCGGCCCCGGCCGCACGGATGACGATGGCAAGCGCATTGCGCTCGAAGTTTCGGTGGGCGACCGCATCCTGTATGCGAAGTACACCGGCACGGAAATCAAGCTCGACAACAACGAGTACATCGTCCTGAACGAAAAGGACATTCTCGCCAAGCTCGTCGTCTAGCACGCCGCTACCAGGGACACAACGCGCACAGCAAGGGCGGCCCATCGGGCCACCCTGGAAGCCTTCCCGGCTCTCGTGCCCATTGTGTCCTTCGTGGTTTTACAGAAAGAGAGATCCCTATGGTTGCGAAGCAACTGTTGTTCGACGAGAACGCACGCCGCGGCCTCAAGAACGGCGTCGATGCGCTCGCTGATGCCGTCAAGGTCACGCTTGGCCCACGGGGCCGCAACGTCGTCCTCGACAAGAAGTACGGCGCCCCCAACATCACGAAGGACGGCGTCACGGTCGCGCGCGAAATCGAGCTCGATGACCCGTTCGAGAACATGGGCGCCCAGCTCGCCAAGCAGGTTGCGACGAAGACCAACGACGTGGCCGGCGATGGCACGACCACGGCGACCGTGATCGCGCAGGCGCTGGTACACGGTGGCATCCGGGTGGTCGCGAGCGGCGCAAACCCGATGGCCGTGAAGCGTGGCATCGATGCCGCCATGAACGCGGCGGTTGCCGACCTGCGTTCGCAGGCGCGCCCGGTCATCACGAAGGAACAGATTGCGCACGTTGCGGCCATCTCCGCGAATGACAAGTACATCGGCGAGCTGATTGCCGATGTGATGGAGAAGGTTGGCAAGGACGGCGTGATCACGGTCGAGGAATCGCGCGGCGTCAAGTTCGAAACCGAATTTGTCGACGGCCTGCAGCTCGACCGCGGCTACGTTTCGCCCTACTTCGTGACGAACACGGACCGCATGGAAGCGGTGGTTGAGAACCCCTACATCCTGATCACCGACAAGAAGATCTCGGCGATCCAGGAAGTGCTGCCGCTGCTCGAGAAAGTCCTGCAGGTGACGAAGGACTTCGTCATCGTGTGCGACGACATTGATGGCGAGGCGCTTGCCACGCTCGTGGTGAACAAGCTGCGCGGGACGATCAACATCCTTGCCGTGAAGGCGCCGGGCTTCGGGGACCGCCGCAAGGCGATGCTCGAAGACATCGCGATGCTGACCGGTGGGACGCTGATTACGGAAGACATCGGCCTCACGCTGGACGCTGCGACGGTTGCCGACCTCGGCCGGGCCCGCCGCATCGTTTCGGGCAAGGACGACACGACGATCATCGAAGGCCACGGCACCGATGAGGCGATCCAGGCCCGGATCAAGCAGATCAAGGCCCAGATCGAAGACGCCACCAGCGACTTTGACCGCGAAAAGCTCCAGGAACGGCTTGCCAAGCTGGCTGGCGGCGTCGCCGTCATCAAGGTCGGCGCGGCCACGGAAGTGGAGCTCAAGGAAAAGAAGGCACGTGTCGAGGACGCTTTGAGCGCCACGCGCGCGGCCGTCGATGAAGGCGTGGTCGTGGGCGGCGGCGTCGCCCTCATCCGTGCGCAGAAGGCGCTTGCCGCGCTTTCCAAGGCGAGCAAGAACGACGACGAACGCATGGGCATCGACCTGCTTTCCGAAGCACTCGAATACCCCACGTGGACGATCGCCGACAATGCTGGGCTTGAGGGCTCGGTGATTGTTGAGAAGATCAAGAACCTCAAGGATGCGAATCATGGCTGGAACGCGGACAACGACACCTGGGGCGACATGTTCGTCCTCGGCATCGTGGACCCGGTGAAGGTGACGCGTTCGGCGCTTGAGAATGCATGCAGCATCAGTGCGCTGGTGCTGACGACAGAGGCGCTGGTCGCGGAGATCCCGCAGCCGCCAATGGCGCCGCCGCCGCCGCCAGAAGACTACTAGGCTTCGGCTTCGGCCAGGGCTCTAGAGCCCCCGGTCCGCGAGGACCGGGGGCTCTTGTGTCGCGAGGTGGACACAAATGACGGTGGGAATCGGGTAGACTCGCGTCGTGACCACGCCGCGAAAGACGTCGAGGGCATCGCAACTGGCAGTCCTGGACGGCCTTCCAGGGGTGCGCGCGTGGGACGAGGAGTTCTACCGGGAGTTGCACGCCCATCCCGAGCTTTCTCATCAGGAGACGGTCACGTCGGCAAAGGTGGCGGCGCGGCTGCGGGATGGCGGCTACGAAGTCCATGAACGCCTGGGAGGCACGGGCGTCGTGGGGGTGATGCGCAACGGTGAAGGCGCGGCGGTGCTCCTTCGGGCCGACATGGATGCGCTTCCCGTCGCGGAGGCGACGGGGTTGCCGTATGCAAGCAAAGTCGTTGCGACAGACGGGGACGGCAATTCGGTACCGGTCATGCACGCTTGCGGCCACGACGTGCACGTCACGTGCCTGCTCGGCGCTGGACAGTTGATGGCGGAGGGCCGAGAACATTGGGCCGGCACACTGGTGTTGCTGTTTCAGCCGGCCGAGGAGACCGGCGACGGCGCGAGCGGCATGATCGATGACCACCTGAAGAGCATCGCACCTGCTGTCGATGTCGCCATGGCGCAGCACGTGTTGCCGGCGCCCGCTGGCTGGGTGGGGACGAGGGCCGGGCCGGTGCTCTCGGCGGCCGAGAGTGTGCGCGTCACCGTGCATGGTCGAGGGGCGCATGGTTCGATGCCACAGGCTTCGGTCGACCCGGTCGTCCTGGCGGCAATGATCGTCGTGCGGTTGCAGACGGTGGTATCCCGAGAGACACGGCCGGGCGAGACCGTCGTCGTGACCGTAGGCAGCCTTCGGGCGGGCATGAAAAGCAACGTCATTCCTGACCATGCGATCATCGAGCTCAACGTGCGGACGTACAGCGAGCAGACGCGAGCAGCGACGCTTGCCGCTATCCGCCGCATCGTCAACGCCGAATGCGAAGCCTCTGGTTCGCCGCAGCCCGCGGAGTTCGAGGTGTTCGACCGGTTCCCGCTCACCGACAACGACGAGACTGTAACAAGGCGTGTGAGTGAGGCGTTTGCCGAACATTTCGGCAACCGGTCCCGCCCGCTGCCGATGCTGACCGCGAGTGAGGACTTCAGCGACATCCCGAAGGCTCTCGGTGTGCCGTACACGTATTGGGGCATTGGCGGTATTGACCCGGACACCTACAGCAAAGCCGAGAAGGCAGGGCGAGTAGCGCAGGACATACCGGTGAACCATGCGGCGAACTTTGCCCCGGTGATTCAGCCGACGCTCGACACCGGTACCGAAGCGCTGGTTGTCGCCGCGCTCGCGTGGCTGGGCACAACGACCCAAGCGCCGGCATAGGCTTCGCGTGGTTGGGAACGCCACGCTCCTGATCATCCTCGAGTTGACCGGGACGTTCGTGTTCGGGCTGAACGGTGCGCTAACGGCGATGGAGGCTGAACAACTGGACCTCGTCGGCGTGGTCGTCCTCGGCATGATGACGGCGCTCGGCGGAGGGATCGTCAGGGACATGCTCCTCGGAGCCTTGCCGCCTGCCACATTCCGCGACTGGCGATACCTTGCGGTCGCCCTCGGCAGCGCGGCGGTCGCCTTCCTTGCTCGGAGATACTTAACGCGCGCGATGCGTTCCATCAACCTGTTCGACGCCGCGGGGCTCAGCCTCTTCTGCGTTACCGGCACCACCGTTGCGTTCGCTCATGGACTGGGACCATTTCAATCCACCATCCTCGGCGCCATCACCGCTGTGGGAGGCGGCACAATCCGCGACGTCATGATTCCTCGGGCGCCAACCGTACTGACCAGTGGCCTGTATGCCGTACCGGCGCTGGTCGGTGCCGCGATCGTCGCGGTCGCCCTTGATGTTGGCATCTACAGCATCGCGGTCGCATTGGCAGCGGCTTTCGTCTGCTTCGCCATCCGTCTCGCTGGCCTCCGTTACAACCTGAACGTCCCCATCGCCCACCCGCGAAACGGGGGAACCCACGAGGAAAGGCGACGGTAGGGCGGTGGGGCGGTCATCCTCCTGCGCCGACGTGTTGACGATGTCGCCGTAGGGGCGGCCGAGCGGCCTGTCGCCCCATGGCCTCCGCGGCGTATCGTGCGGGCCGGAGGGTGCGCTATGTTCGTTGAGGTTGACCACATCGGGATTGTCGCCGGGACGTGGGCGGAGGCGTGTGCTGTGCTCGTGGATTCGCTTGGGCTGGTGGTCGATGAGCGGCGCTCACCACTCCCGGACGGCGTGTACTTCGCGCCCGAACGGACGAACAACTACTTCCTCAAGGTCGGGCTCGGGAAGACGCGGGTGGAAGTGCTCATTCCCGCAGACACGACGAGCGGGACAGCGCGGTTCCTCGCACGGAACGGGCCCGGACTTCACCACATTGGCTACGCCTGCAACGAGGTTGAGGTGGAAGCGGGGCGATTGGAAGCGAATGGGCTGCGGCGCATCGACCTCGGTGGGCCCGCGGACGGCAAACGCCTCAGCGCGGCGTTCTTCCACCCCAAGAGCGTGAACGGCATCCTCACGGAGCTTGTGCCGGTCTATCGCGAGCGGTAGCGGCACCGCCCCAGCGGCGGCAGTTGCGTGCCCGGCGGTGGGCGGGTTCCGCTACACTCGTACCCACTCCAAAATGTCCGCGCGCGCGGGTTGAGCATGTCTGGCGGTGCGCGTGGCTG
>DATNET010000028.1:0-4124 GCA_035606745.1 Tepidiformaceae bacterium | reverse complement strand
ATCTTGTCGATGAGCTCCGGCCGCTGGGCGAGCTTGCTCTCCAGAAATGCGATACAGCCGTCCCGCGTTCGCTTGTTCCCGGGGCTGAGCGTGTGCTCGTCTTCCCATTCTGGATCGATGTTCATTGCCTGGTGGTTGCCTTCGAACCCCCCGGCACCCCAGTCCACCCGAAAACGCATGAAGTTCGTATGGAACGGGAAGTTGCGATCCAGACAGGTCATCTGCGGCGGAAACGGCGAACGATAGCCCCGGAGCGGAAACAGCCACTGCGGGGTCCGCTGGAACATGTAGACGTGCTGTGCTTCCAGCGCGATTTCCGGGACACTCTGGTAGCCCGTGCAGCCCGTACCAATGACTGCAAACCGCTTACCCTTCAGGGACAGATCCTGTGGCCATCGCGCCGTGTGGAACGACTGGCCCTGGAACTCGTCGATGCCGTCAATGTCGGGCAGAGAGGGACGACTCAGGAACCCAACGGCGCTGAAAACCACGTTCGCCCGCCACAGGCGTCGCCCATCCGGGCCATCGGTCGTGACTTCCCACTCCGCCGCCTCCTCGTCCCAGACCACCGACCGCACTTCCGTTTCGAAGACGATGTTTTCGCGAAGGTCGAACTTGTCGGCGATCCAGTTGAAGTACTTCCCGTTTTCCTCCCAGCCGCAGTATGGGTTGGGGTACCCGTAGTCCACGCCGAAGAGATGCGTATAGGCCCGGCTGGGAGAGTCCACGCGCGCTCCCGGGTAGCGGTTCTCGAACCACGTACCGCCGACCCCGGCATTCTTCTCAATCACCGTGTACGGGATGCCGGCGTGTTTGAGCTGCACTGCCGCGTTCAGGCCGCCCATGCCGGCCCCGATGACGACAACCGAGAATCCGTCCATGCGCTCCACCGGCGGCAGGCCGTCCCAGTTCAAGCCGCGGACCCACGGATCGAGGGCCAACTCTTCGATCCAGAGCTCCAATTCGTCCTCGGGCAGGGCCTTCCCGGCGATAAGGGCCAGGCTGCGGGGCAGCCGCTCTCGGGGGCCAAGTTCCATCCCGCCCGCACCGGCGTCCCGGTGGGCCTTGAGGAGGGCGGCTGCCTTGGCCCGAATGGCCACGACGTCGTCAGCATTAGCGATCGCGACCACGTCGCTCCCAACCGATGTTTGCACAGTCGTTACGTGAACGGCGGCGAGATCTTCGTCCCCGGTCAACTGGTAGAGCAGCCCGCGCATCACCATCGGGTCGGCGTATTCCAGCGCGTCGTCGATCTGCTCGTCGCTCGCCTCCAGCAGCTCCGGCCGCAGCGCATCCACTGTCGTCATGGGGGCATCTCCTCTTCGGCTCTTGCGCCAGCTGTCATCCTACGCAAAATTCGAGCGCAACACGCCGACGTTGCCGGGCCGCCGCCTTCCATCAAACTTTCAATGGTTTGAGAGCCGGACGGGTAGCGCCTCAAGCCGAAGTGACGCAGAGGGCAGCGTGGTTCCGCAACAACCCTAATCAGTGCGTTTTGCGATCGGAGTCTGACCGTAAGGAAGCGCGCGAAGCAGGCGATCCCACCCAAGCCGCCAGCCAACCCCGCGCCACGACGCGCCCCACGTACAGCCCAGATTTACGCTTCCAGCAGCTCCCGGCGCCGCTCGATCAGCTCCCGCACGGCCAGGTCGTTCACCTCGTAGATATTCGTCGCCACGCCCTCGACGATCCCCGGGTCGTGGCTCGCGCAGATAATCGTGCCCGAATACCCCTGCAGCGCCTCGATCAGCTTCCGCCGCGTCGTTTTGTCGAGGTGGTTCGTCGGTTCGTCGAGCAGCAGCACATTGGTCGGTTGAATGAGGAACTTCGCCAGTGCCACGCGACTGCGTTCGCCCCCGGAAAGCACCCGGATCGGCTTGAACACGTCGTCCCCGCGGAAAAGGAACTGTCCGAGTACGGTGCGCACCTTCACGTCGGGCGCGCTCCCTGCCACCGTGCGTACCTCTTCGAACACCGTCCGGTCCTTGTCGAGCGCTTCGTCCTGGTGCTGGTCGTAATACCCCGGACGCGCGCGCTCGGCCCACTCGACGACGCCCTCGGTCGGCGCGAGCAGCCCGGCGCAGATGCGCAGCAACGTACTTTTGCCGCTGCCGTTCGGCCCGACAAACACAACCTTCTGCCCGCGCTCGACATGCAGGTTCACATCGAGCAGCACCGGCGCCGATTCCTCGTACGCATGCGAAACGTTCTTGAGCAGCAGCACGTCCAGCTCCGTGCGCCCTGTCGCCGTCAGTTCGAAATGGACCTCGGGTTCCTTTTGCGTGCGTTGGATGCGCTCAATCTTGGCGATCGCCTTCTCGCGGCTGTGCACCGCCGAAGCCTTCGTCGCTTTCGCCCCAAAGCGCTCGATAAAGCGTTCCTGCTTCGCCAGCTCACGCTCCTGTCGCCCCGCGGCCTGATCCTGCGCGTGCAGCCGGTCGGCTTTCTGCTTCTGGAAGTGCGTGTAATTACCCGCGTAGCTTTCGACCTTCTTGTCCCGCAGGTCGAGGATGCGCGTCGCGATTTTGTCCAGGAAGTCGCCATCGTGCGTCACGATGAGCATCGCGCTCGGCCAGTCTTGCAGCTCTTCTGCTAGCCACGCACGCGTTTTCGCGTCGAGATGGTTGGTGGGCTCGTCCAGGAGCACATTTTCCGGCCGCCGCACGAGCACTTTCGCCAGCGCGATGCGCATCTGCCAGCCACCGCTGAAGTCGCTGCACAGCTTCTTGTCGTCGCCGGGTTCGAAGCCCAACCCATCCAGCACCTTGCCGATGCGCGCCTCGATGCGGTAGCCATCGTGGTGGTCGAAGTCGTCGAACAGGCGGGCCTGTTCGTCGATCAATGCATCAAGGTCGCCCTCGCCCGCTTCGATCTTTGCCGCTACGGCCTCGAGCCGCTTTTCGATGGCGCGCGCTTCCGGGAACGCCAGCCAGAGCTCTTCGAGGAGGGTGTTTTCCTCATCGAGCCCTGCCTCCTGGCGCAGGTAGCCGAGGGCGCCGTTGCGATATCCGGCTTCGCCATCGTCGGGCTTTTGGTCGCCCGCGAGCAGCCGCAGGATCGTTGACTTCCCGCCGCCGTTCGGGCCAACAAGACCCACGTGCTCGCCGTCCCCCACGATAAACGTGAGGTCCACGAGGACGTCGACGGCGCCAAACGACCGGATGACATTATTTGCGTAGAGCATAGTTCTTCTGAGAGGCCGCGCTTGTGTGCCGGAGGCTGTGGTGCCGAGCTTCCGTGCAGGGAAGCCCGTGCAGGCATTGGTGCCCCGGGCAATCGCATGATCGCGCGCTTTCACCGCGCGCGTCGCAAGACCTCATTCGATAGTAGCAGACGAACCGTTTAGGGGTAGTTTACCCAACGGACCCATCGGGCCGAGCTGCTTCGGCCGCGGCCCCAACGGCGAATTTCACCCCGCTGAACAGCGTCACCGTGCCGTCCGGCTCCGCGATGGACCGAAGATAGTCCGCTGGAAGTGTGTTCAAAAAGCCCACTGCACAGGTCGTGCAGATGCCATGGGACACCTGCACGCCACCGGCGCGCACCGTCGTCTCGCACCACGCACACACCACCGTCAGCCCTTCGTGCCCCATATTTCGACTCTACCATCGGCGGCGCCCAGATATGCCCACCCGACACGTATCCGTCACCCGTTTGTCACGCCCGCCCGTAGCAAATCAGCTTTGCTGGCGGTCCTACAGTGGTCCGTCATCCGGCAAGCGCACGGCGCGCGGCCGCCTTCAGCGTGTCACCGCTAAGCCGAAACGTCGTACGGTCATCTAGGGCCGAAGCGCCGAGACGCTTGTAGAACTCAGCCGCCGCCTCGTTCCAATCGAACACCGACCACTCGAGGCGGCCGCCACCGCGCCCTGATGCGACAGCCGCGACCTCACCGAGGAGTGCCCGGCCGTAACCCTGCCCTCGAAACTCCGGCCGGACGAACAGTTCGCCCAGCCACACCCCCGGCTTCGCCGTCCAGACGTTGAACTTCGCGAAGAACAGAGCCAGCCCAACGCTCTCGCCAGCGCCGTTGGCGGTATCCGCCTCCGCGAGCAGCACTTCTGCCTGCGGCTGCCGTCCAAACAGCGCAGTCGCGAATGCCCTCCGGTCCGGCACGAACGGCT
>DATNET010000634.1:0-7127 GCA_035606745.1 Tepidiformaceae bacterium | reverse complement strand
GCAGGCCCAGGTGAAGGCGTTCACGGATGCCGGCAAGGATTTGCCGCCGGCGATGCTCGCGGCGATGGAGGCGATGCGCAAGGCGCGCGAGGCGAGCCTGGAGACGCCGGGCAAGACACCGTAGGTGCGCGGTCGGTCGTGAGGGCGGTCGTGCCGAGCTGTCCGGGCCACAGTGCGTCCGCACCAATCCTTCATCTCGTCCAGGGTGCAAATGTGCCGGTTACCGCTGCGTCACATGTGAGCGATGCAATCCTCGGGCTGATTCATCCTGGGAATCGTCTTCCCAGGGAAGGCCTTTCGCAGCGCATTGTCGATGATCGTGCTGCGCGGGCCGCCGTAGGCGACGTAGACTGCCGCGACTGGCTTGGGCACACTCTTGCCAGACATGATCGCGGTGAATCCTTCACACACCATCTCAGCGGGGTTCGCCTTTGCATATCCCCACTCCGCTTTTGTGCCGATGGCGGTGTTGAAGGCGGCGAGGACGCTGGCGTTCGTCTGAGCGACGTGTACGGACTCGGGGTAGAGCGGATTGTTTGGCTGAATCGGGTTTCCCGGGCCGGGCATGATCGTTGATTGCAGGAAGATCTCGGGCGCGTTGAGCGCATGCAGCATGTGGCCCATCTCGTGAACCGCCGTTGCCTTGCAGAAGCGTTCGAGCTTTCCTGCCTTTGTCCACGCGCCAGAACCCACCTTGCCGGCGATCGAGGTCGTGGCATTCCCGGCGAGCGCGCCCTTCTGGCCAGTGCTGCCAGGTTGACTGGCATCCTTCCCCTTCAGGAGCACCTTGTAGCTGCCGCCTCCGGCAGACGTGAAATATGACTGCTGACGAACTGCCCCGGCTCCCTCCGGGTAGAAGTAAAACTCGATAGTAGCGGGCGGTGCGTGCCCTCCGGCTCCCAGTGCTTTCGCGACGATGGTTTCGATCGCCTGTTTGGACTGATCAAAGAGACGCGTGAGTTCGGAGGGCTCGATTGCTCCTGGTGGGACAAACTGCCCGCCGCCGGGGCCTCTCAGGGTGGGGTCCACCACTCCGCCCGGTCGAAACTCGCGGTAGTAGACATTGACGATTTGCGGGGGCGTTCCGATGTTCTGCTGATTGACGCCGAGGTAGTTGAGTACGAGGCCGGCTTGCGTGAGCTTTCCTGAGTCCCTTGCCCAATCCGCGTCCTGGTTCGGCCGCGCTGCGGTCAACTTCGCCATCGCGTCCCTGGTTTCGAAGTTGATGTTCGCGGGACCGGCGGCAAGGTTGACGCCCGGGCCCGTCTTGGTTTGCGTGAGCTCGTAGTGGTCGACGTTTTTTGCCATCCGTCGAGTGATCACGAACGCGCCAGGCAGGGGCTGCCACGCGCCACCCGCCTGCTTGTATTCGTAGTGCTGTGCCCCGGTTAACGTCCAATCGCCAGCCTGGAGGTTGGCGATGCCGTTCAGGGTGAACTTAGTGCCGTATCCGGCGCCGCTGTGCTTATCGGTTGCGCGCCCGGACTGCATGCTGTCGGGCCCTTTGGTCAGGATGTTGCCGGCCAATTGGAACTTCGGGTCCATCTGGAGGAGCACTGCGTAGCCGGGCACTTTGATGCGCGGGTCCTCGCCGAAATCGATCACTTCGCGCGTCTGCACATCGTCCAAATCGCCAAGCTGGCCGGTCGAGCTGCTCCATGTCGAGATCGACTCCACAGTCGCAGTCGTATCGTCTGTGGGGCCGTTGCCGACCACGTAATTCTGAGGGGCTGCGCCACCCTTCCGCTGCAGGAGTGTGGAGACGGCACGGTTCCCGACGAGGCGCTGCAAGCGCAGGAGGTCGGCCGAACGCGGTCGCCGCGTCCCAGCCAGCAGAGGCCGGACGTCGGCACCCATGGGCGCCGCCTCGGCGTCGTGAGCGAGGACACCGCGATCCGGCTCGGAGGAGGGCTGGCCATGACGTGCTGCCGCCGGTGCTGGCGGGTTGCGCCGGATTCTGTTGGGCGGCGGCAAATGACACCTCCGGGGCTCGGAGTCGTCCCAATGCAGTGAGCCATACTAGCCAAAATCGAGGTGCGCCGTAAAGGAAATTGTCTTCACGGGTGGCTCGCTTCTCTCGCCATCGGGTGAAGCTAGCCTGCCAGATCATCAGCACGCCCGAAGGGTACCGGCGCCGGGCGACTCGCTCCCTCACTGCGCTCCTCTATCATAAGCCGGTGGCATCGACCGACATGGTGGAAGTGGAGTGGCAGTTCGCTGCCGCCGATGTTGCGAGTGTGGCGGCGTGGCTGGCTGCGGCGCGTGTGCCCGGGTACACCATCACGCCAGCCGCCACCAAGGAGCTTCACGATACCTACTTTGACACCGCGGATTGGCGCATCCACGCCGCGCGCTATACCTGCCGGGTGCGGAACAAGGGCGGGTCGTCGGAGCTGACGCTGAAGGCCATGGCCGAAGCCGAGGGTTCGATGCGTAGCCGCCGCGAGCTCACGGAACCGATTTCCGACGGAACACAGTCCCCCGTTTTCGCACCGGGGCCAGCGGGCCAACTCATCCGGAACGTCGCGGGTAAGCGGCCTGTGATGCCGATCTTCTCGCTGCACACGCACCGCCAGACGTTCGCGCTTGCCGACGAAGGTGGGACGATCGGCGAGATTGCCGTCGACGAAACAATGGTGCCCGTCGCGGAGGCTGAGCCGCGCCGGTTCTCTCGCGTCGAGGTTGAAGTGGACGCCGACGCGGTCGAGCGGGCCAGGAGATTCGTCGATGTGCTGGTAGCGGCCACCAACCTGACCCCGGCAGGCACCTCGAAGTTCGAGGCGGCACTCGCGGCGACGGGGCAGGAGGTGCCGGGCCCGGTAGCACTTGGCGCCGCTGAAGTCAGGCCTGAACAGACCGCAGCGCAGACGGCGTTCGCGATCCTGCGTAAACAGTTCGCCGCATTCCTTGCAAACGAAGCGGGCACACGGTTGGGCGACGATATCGAGGCGCTGCACGACATGCGTGTGGCGAGCCGCCGTCTTCGGGCGGCGATGAGCGCGTTCGAGCCATATCTGCCGCCGCGGATGCACCCGCTGCGTGACCAGCTCGGCTGGGTGGCCTCGGCGCTTGGGGCGGTACGGGATATCGACGTCCAGCTTGAACGGATGCCGGAATGGCGCGAAGGGTTCACGCCTGAGCAGGTCGCGGCAGTGGATGCGATTGAAGCGATCTTGCGGTCGCGGCGCGAAGCCGCACGAAAACGGATGCTGGCAGTACTGGATTCCAGGCGATACGACCTCTTCGCCCTGCGTTTCACCGCGGCGCTGCGGCGCGGCGCGCCGAAGAGTTTTTTGGCTGGCAACGAGCCGATCCTCGGGGTGGCCCCGGGGCTCGTCGAACGGCGGTACAAGCGTCTCGCGCGGGACGGCGGCCGCATCCATCGCCATTCGCCGCCGGAGGACTACCATGCGTTACGCATCGAATCGAAGAAGCTGCGGTATGCGTTGGAGTTCGTTGGGCCAATCTACGGCAAGCCAGCCATAACCTTTAGCAAGCGTGTTACCGACCTCCAGGACGTGCTCGGCCTCCACCAGGACGCCTACGTGGCGATGGCGATGCTGCACGAATTGGCGGCGAGCTCGGCGCGCAAACTGGGGCCGGATGCGCTGCTGACCATGGGCGCGATCGCGGAACGCTACCGCCAGCACGCGGCGGAGTTACGCGCGCAGTTCCCGAAGGTGTTCAAGCCGCTCACCGGCTCGGACTGGGCGCGGCTTTCCAGGCTGTTGGAGTCGCGGCAGCCAGGCTCTGCGCGCCGGTCTGCGTCCAACGGGCCGCGCCTGTGACGCAGGGCGCGCGAGCGGCAAAGTCGAGAGCCAGAGTGAGGGCCGCAGCACCATTGCTGCTCATCTTCGCCGTGCTCGCGTTGGCTGCGGCGTGTTCGAAGATCGAGGTTTCGCCGACGCCGGGCGCGGACAGCGTTGCTACGTCGAAGCCGGCTGCCCTCGCTCCGCCATTCTCCGCTTCCCCGGAAGCGGGGCTGCCATCGGCTGACAGGGCGCTTGTGTTGGCACTGCAGGCCGCGACCGCCGAATTGCCGCTGCAAATGACGCAGGGCAACAAACTGGGCAACGATAACGCGCCGATCAAGTTGATTGAGTTCGAAGACTTCCAGTGCCCGTACTGTCTGCGCTATTCAATCACGCAGGAACCGGCGCTCATCCGGGAATACGTGAAAACCGGGCAGTTGCAGATCATCTATCAGAGCCTGCCGATCCTTGGCGACGAATCGGTCAACGCCGCGGAAGCGGCCCAGTGCGCGGCTGACCAGGACGAATTCTGGCTGTACCACAACCTCCTCTTTCTCACCCAGGCCCAGGCGGGACAGAGTTCGAACGAGCAACGCCAGGTCGGTCGATTCAGCGCGGACAAACTCAAAGGTATGGCGAGCACGCTCGGCCTCGACCGCGCGGCCTTCGATTCTTGCTATGACTCGGGCAAGTACTTTCAACTCATCGAGGACCAGTACCAGCAAGCGCACGACTATGGGCTCACGGGCACACCGGGATTCGTAATCAACGGCAAGCCGCTCGGCGCGGGCGTGCCACCGTCGTTGGACTACTGGCGGCAGCTTTTCCGGCAGTACCTGCCGGGAGTGTGACGTGGGGGTCAACGCCGGAGCAGATTGTGGACGGTCACTACAGCCGTCACGATTCAACCGACACGCTTCTTTTTAGAGGTTCCGGCGATTAATGCCACTGCCTCAAAAGTCCAACCCGGGCAGGCCGTGACCGCCGAGCGTGAGGGAGACCTCGCCACCGTGATGGATGTCGTGGTGGAGCACACGCCAGATCAGCCACTGGCGTGTGACCGCTATGGTGGTGCCATCGGCGCGGGGAAGTTCGAAGCGGTCATCGAGCATGGCCGGAGTCCATCGCGCGAGGCAGCCGCTGATGAGGTTCCAGGTCGTGGTCAGGGCGCGTTCCAACTCGGCGCCGGAGCGCGGGGGCACATCGTCCACGCCACCCTCGTCCCACGCAAAGAATTCGAGGAGCGAATCGTCGCCTTCGCCCATGATCGTGTGGAAGTAGTAGACCTCGTTGCCCGCGATGTGGGCGGCGATCCGCCAGATTGCACGATAACGGTCCGCGCGAATTGCTAACTGCTCCGCAGACAACCCGGCGAGCGCGCGGCCGAGTAGCCGGTGATCCCGGCCCCAGCCATGGTAAAAGGGAGCGAGAGTGAGGCTATCCTCGGACAGAGCGCGCTCCTTAGAAGATGTGCCGTCAGACGATGGGCGCTCGAAGTGTAAACCCGTCGAGGATCCGTCTCAAGAATCGAGGAACGGATTGTGAATGGTGAGTCCCTCGATGCGTTGTCCATGCTGGAGGTCCTCGCTGAAGATGCGAGTGCAGCCTTCCAGGAGCGCAGCAGCGACGATGAGCGAATCGTAAAAACTGAGACGATAGCGAGCCTGAAGGTCGAGGGCGCGCTGGTAGAGCGCGGGGGTGGGCGCTCCGCGCCAGAGCGGTACGAGGACAGCTTCGAGAAAGTCCCGGGCGTCAGCCGCCGTCACGGGGACGGGCAGTTTGCGAGTGATGACGTTCAAGGTCTCCTGAACGACCTGGAAGCTGATTGCCGCACCGGTCCGGAGGCCGTTGGTGATGATATCCCCCGCCACGGACTGCTTTGCGGGCTCGGAGCGCGCAAAGAGGTAGACGAAGACATTGGAATCGATGAAGTCAGCGCTCATTCATCTCGTCGCGGCTAAACCGGCGGCCGCCGGTATCAGCGTAGCTTTGCACGCGGCCGATGAGTGCTATCGCCGCTTCGGCGCGGTTTGTACGGCGCGCATAGTCTTCTAGCCACCGACGAAACTGTTCGTTAAGGGTGGTGTGTTCGGCGCGTGCGCGCGCACGCGCGGCCTCGATCAGCCGGTCGTCGGCGCTAAGAGTGATGTTCCTCATGGGAACCTCCGATCGGTGAACGTACGACTATAGTGTACACGAAGCCCGTGTACACAGCTGCCACCAGGCCCGCTGTGAACCACTACACGCGCCCAGACGTCGTGAATTCGCAGTTCCTTTTCAAGGCTCCCGGAACTCCACGACCGCCAGTCCGCGGACGGAGGGCTGGCCTTCTTCGTTGATGATCGCCATTTCGAGGTCGGCGCGTCGCGCCCCAGCTTCGTCGTAGAGCCGCGCAACGCGCCCCGCGACGACGATTGGGCGGTTCGTCTGGTCCGGCCGGCGGTGGGCGGCGCGCACCTGCCGCACAAAGCCGGCGTCGCCGAGCCATTCTTCCACCGCGCGGTAGATGAGTCCGACCTTGAGCGGGCCGGGGACGATCGTCCCGGGCATGCCCTGGGCGCGCGCAGCGTCGGCATCGAAGAAGAAGGGCGGGAACGCCCAGATGAGGGCGCAATATCGGATAACCTGGCCGAGGTCCGGCTGCAATTGGAGCGAGGGCAGTTCGTCACCTTCGGACAACGCCGAAACATCGACGGTCACGCCCCGGCTCCTTCATTGCCAGCGGCGTTGTATTGCATCATCGAGCGGGCGTTGCGGGCGACGACTTCGCCGTCCGGCGCGGCGAACTGGACTTCGGTGCGAAAGTCCAGGCTATAGCCGAACTTGCCGCCGAACCGCTCGGAGATGTCGGCCAGGCGCGACGCCACGGTCAGGTGCTCCCCGAGGCGGAGCGCGCGTTCGAATTGCCATTCATTACTGATGAGGAGCGAATTGGGGAGCACCGAGGGCAGCCCATTACCGTCGGACTCGACGTTGAAGTCGGAGCCGAGTGCCTCGATGACGTATCCCGCGACGGGGTCGCCAGGAACGAGGTCCCGCGTTCGCCGTTCCGCCTCGGCCGCACCGAGATAGACTTCGAGCGACCGGCGCACCGCGCGCAGGGTGATCTCGACGGTGCCCATCGGCGTCGTGCGGCCGATAAGGGCGCGGATTTCGGCGGTGAGCAACGATTCGTCGGGCACGGATGAAGGGTACCGTTTTGGCGGGTGAGACGCGACGCCGGGCAGCACTCCGGCTGCGAAGACGACGGCGACTTGCGAGACGGCCAGGGCCTGGCCCAGCCGGGCCTCGTAAGCCAGAGCTTCGAACTGCTAGGCTTGAGATCGTGATTTACCTCGACCATGCGGCCACGACGCCTCTTCATCCGCTCGCGTT
>DATNET010000617.1:0-5023 GCA_035606745.1 Tepidiformaceae bacterium | reverse complement strand
CTTCCGACTGTGGCGCCCTGCGCACACATGGCCTCGATGTCCTGCCATCCGAGAAACAACTCGGGTGCGAAGCTAGAATTTCGCCCATCTGCCCACTTTGAGACGACGAAGAGGGTGAAGGGAATGCGGTACGAGCTGAGCACCGGGACGGCGTTTTTTACGCTGGTCAGCCCGTCGTCGAAGGTGATGGCCAACTCCTTGGCCAGGCCTTCCCCACGCGCAATGCGTTCGGCCGGGACGAACCGGTAGCCTTCGTCCAGGGCCAGTTCGATTTGGAGAGCGAAGCGGGCTGGTGAAACGTCGTTCACCCTCCACTCTGGTGTGCCTACGGAGTGATAGCACAGGATGCGGCCGCGATGGCTGCCGGAATCGCGTCGCGTTCGGGCGATCACGTTTCGCTCGGCACACATGCGAAGGGATGCCACAGTGCCCCGGGAGAGTCCCGCCCGCCGAACAGCTCGCTTGAGCGCCGGCTTTAGCGCCACGGCCGGGCGGACCAGTGTTAGATTCGCCGTCTCCATGTTCATCTGCCAAGCGCTGCGGTCAGCGCCGAAACAACCTGGTCCTGCTCGTCATCGGTCATCCCCGCGTAGAGCGGAAGCAAGAGCGTATTCGCCGTTGCCGACTCGGTAACAGGTAGACACACATTCGGGAACCGGCTCCGGTAGAACGGCTCGAGGTGAATGGCCATCACGCCGCGGCGCGTGGCAATGCCCTGGCTGGCGAGCTCGCGCATGATGTCCGCGCGTGGCCGGGAGGCTTCAAGCCGCACGCAGTACGACTGGTACGTGTGCGAGTGCCCGGCGGGCACGAAGGGAGTCGTGACGCGGCGGTCAGCTGCGAAGCGTTCGTCGTAGCGGAGCGCGAGGCTCCGCCGAGCCGCGAGTATTTCGTCGAGCCGGCGCATCTGCACACAACCAATGGCAGCCTGGACATCGGTCATGCGGTAGTTGAAGCCGAGCTCGCGGTACTCCTCGATGTCGATGGTGCCGGACTGGTGTCGAGCCAGGTCGGACGTCGAGGCTCCGTGCGACCGGACTGACCGCAGGCGTTGAGCGGCGGCTTCGTCATTGGTCAGAATTGCACCGCCCTCGCCCGTGGTGATGCTTTTGCGCGGGTGGAAGCTGAAGCAGGTGAAGTCGGCAAGACTGCCAATTCGGGCTTCGCCAACCATCGCCCCCAACGATGGCGCAGCATCCTCGACGACCCGGAGGCCGTGCCGATGCGCGATTTCCACTACCGCCGGGATGTCCGCGGCAAGCCCGATCTGGTCGACCGGGATGATCGCTTTGGTGCGGGCAGTGATGACCCCCTCAATGAGGGATGCATCGATGTTGTAGGTCCTGGGATCGATGTCGACGAACACGGGCGTTGCGCCCGTGTGTAGGACCGCATTGGCTGTGGCTATGAACGAAAACGAGGGACAAATGACCTCGTCACCAGGTCCCACTCCGGCCGCCAATAGCGCAAGATGGAGCGCCGTCGTGCAGTTGCTGGTTGCCACCGCGAAGCGCGACCCCGTGTAATCGGCGAGAAGCTGTTCGAACGCCTGGACCCGGGGACCCTGTGACAGCCAGCCGGACAGGACCGCGTCAGCGGCAGCATCGGCCTCTTCACGGCCAATCGAGGGACGCGTAATTGGGATCACTTCGCGCCCGCCAGCGCCTGCTCGGTGACGCCGCGATGCCAGCTGATGAGGCGGCTGAGTCCTTCCGAGAGGGGTGTCGTGGCCTCGAACCCGAGTACCTCTCGAGCCAGGGATATCGAAGCCTGGCGCCGGGTCACCGGATTCACGGCGCGCGGCGCCTGGAACTCCGGTTGCACGCCTGGCTGACCCGCAGCGGCGCACAGTTCGGCGCAGAGCTGCAGGAGGCTCGTCTCGGTCCCGGAGCCGGCGTTCACGACGACATCGGTGACATCAGATTCGGCCGCGAGAATATATGCCCGCGCGAGGTCCTCAACGTAGAGGAAGTCCATGGTCTGAGAGCCGTCGCCAAAGATGACCGGCGAACAGCCAGCGCGCAGGCGCTCGAGCCAGCGGATCATGACCTCGGTGTAAGCGCCGAAGACGTCCATGCGCGGACCGTAGATGTTGAAGGGCCGCAACATGACGTACCGGAGTCCGAACATTTCAGCGTATGACCGAAACATCTGCTCGTTCGCGATCTTCGTGGCGCCGTAGAGCGTCCGATTATTGAACGGATGAGCCTCGTCCATAGGCAGGTAGGAGGGCTCGCCGTAGACGGAGGCGCTGGATGCGGCGAGCACCTTCTTCACGCCGTGGCGGACCGCCGAATCGAGCACGTGCTGCGTCGCGACGGCCATTACCTCGAGCGCCTTCTGCGGCTCCGCCGCACATTGCGTAATTCGCAGCGCCGCCTGGTGGAAGACGTAGTCGGTCCCCGCCGTCAGGTCATCAACGAGCGCTGCATCACGAATGTCACCCTGGACGAGCTGGACCCGTCCAGAGGCGCAGGCGTCGGCGAGATTGCGGCTTGAGCCGCGCTCGAAGTCGTCGATCACGGTGATGTGCTCGACCTCCGCCGCAAGGAGTTGGTCAGCTATGTGGGAGCCGATGAAGCCGGCGCCTCCCGTGATGAGAATCCGTGAGCCTCGAAGACTTGAACCCGTCATACCACCACACTCTCGCGTTGTTTTGACCGTGCCGCTTGTTGGTCGAAAGCCTGGACCGAATCGCACACGGCAGCGACTTCCGCAGCGGTGATCGAGGGGTGCATGGGGAGCGAAAGGATCTCGCCCACGGCCAGCTCCGTCTCGGGCAGAGAGCCCTCCCCGCCGCCGGACGCTGCATAGGCCGGCTGCAGGTGGATTGGTGTCGGGTAGTGTATGGCCGTCCCGATGCCACGCGACGCCAGGAACGCAGCGAGCGCCTGGCGCTGCTGTGTCCGGACGACGAACAGGTGATAGACATGCCGGTCGTCGGCGGTTACCGGAGGCGCTGCTGCAGAGGTGCCGGCGAGACCTTCGCGATACAGAGACGCCGCTGCTAAGCGGTCCTGATTCCATTTCGAGAGATGCGGGAGGCACACTCGCAGGGCGGCTGCCTGCAATTCTGACATGCGGTAGTTGAAGCCTGGCTCGACATGGACGTGGCGCCGCTCTTGCCCATGGTCTCGAAGTGAACGAACACGCGCCGCTGTAGCGGCATCTCGCGTGAGCACCATCCCGCCTTCGCCAATGGCGCCCAAATTCTTGGTGGGGTAGAAGCTCAAGCAGCCCACGTCGCCGATAGTCCCGGCGGCCCGGCCTTCGAACGCAGCTCCGTGTGCCTGGCAGGCGTCTTCGATGAGCTTGAGATTGTGGCGCCGGGCAACGGCTCCAAGGCGGCTCATATCTGCCATCTCGCCGTACAGGTGGACCGCGATAATGGCTCGCGTCCGGGGGGTAATCCGGCGTTCCACGTCGTCGGGGTCGATGAGGAAGCTGCCCGGACCGATGTCGGCGAATGCAGGGGTCGCCCCGCTGAGCGTGATAGCCTCGGCTGTTGCGATGAACGTGTTGGACACCGTGATTACTTCGTCGCCATGGCCGATTCCACAGGCGGCCAGCGCAAGATGCAGGGCAGCCGTCCCGTTGCTCACGGCAACCGCATGAGAGCCAGTCGTCTGCGCAGCGAATGCCTGCTCAAATGCCTCCACCTCACGGCCCTGGACGTAGCCGGAGCTGTCGAGGACGCGTTCGAATGCGGTGAGAAGCGCTGGGCGAAGCTCGGCGTGCAGCCGTCCAAGGTCCACGAAAGGGACGTTCACATCATCACGTCCATCGGGATTCCGCCCGCCCGGAGTGAGTGCTCGGCCGCTTCGAGGACCGACACAACCTGCAAGCCCAATAGGCCATCCGAAATTGCTGTGGCGCTGCCCCGGAACACGTCGATCGCGTTCGTGCACTCCGCCGCGAGCGCCTCGGTCTTGTCGAGCCTCGGCACGAGGACGTCGCCAGTCCGGTACTCCACCAGCGAGCGGTATACGTCTTCATCGCTCGCGGTCAGGTACGCTCCGGAATCGTAGAGCTTCAGCTTTTCGCTCGGCTCCATGTCATCGAACACAAGCATTTTTCGGCTGCCGCCGATGATGGTTTTGCGGATCTTCACAGGGGCGAGCCAATTCACGTGGCAGTGGGCGAGCATCGGGCCGTCGAACTGCAACGTGAGATAGGCAATGTTTTCCACTGTCGTGTTGACGTGTGACGCACCAACCGCTGACACCCTTCGAACCGGTGCCTTGATGAGGTGGAGCAAGATCGCAATATCATGCGGTGCAAGGTCCCAGATCACGTTCGTATGGCTCTGAAAGAGTCCGAGGTTTATTCGTGTGGAGTCGAAGTAATAGATATCGCCCATTTCTCCGGCATCGATGTACTCCTTCATGCGCCGGACCGCACCGGTAAACAAGAAGGTGTGGTCGACAAGAAGCGAGCGACCACATCGTTGCGCTGTGGCGAGCATGGCCTGGGCATCGGCAACACTGGTGGCGAGCGGCTTTTCGACCAACACATGTTTGCCGCTCTCAAGCGCGGCGATGGCCAGCTCCCGATGCGTCTCCGGAGGAGTGGCAACGATGACCGCGTCGATGTCCGGGTCCGCGAAGACTTCGGCGGTCGACGGCGCTAACCGGGCCCATGGGTAGGATGCGTGCGCAGCCGCCAGACGGACCGGGCTGGCATCGCAGATGGTGGCGAGCATGGAGTTTGGGTTCGCGGCGAAGTTGCGCGCCAGATTCGGCCCCCAGTAGCCGTAGCCAACCACGGCAATCCGGAGCGGGCCCGGAGGTGTGCCAGCCGGCTCACTGGTGAGAACGGAAGGGCTAGAAACCATGGCTCGAAGCTTGGCGGCAGTCAGTAGAGCCGCGATTGAGGGGATGTGGTCAGGTTGTCAATGGGTCGCTGGACGTCGTTCGTCGGTGGCATTGCCTGGTGTACGTGGTGAAGGGGCGGGCGTCCCCGTCAGGCGCCCGGCCAGCGATCGAATGGCGTCCATACGCGCCAGGCTTGGCGTCGGGGGAAA
>DATNET010000608.1:0-2757 GCA_035606745.1 Tepidiformaceae bacterium | reverse complement strand
CGCAACCCATCCGGACTTTGCCGCGGCTGCGATGCAGGCGATACCAGATCTGCGATTCCTCCCCGCGGTTGATCGTTCCGGTCGCAAAGTCCCGCAGCTCGTGCGGCAGGCGGTCGTGTTTCGCTGGATGAAGGGCGGGATGACCCAAGTGACCGTGCGGAATGAAGGGTGCACGCTCGACAATCAGGACGACTTCAATGATGTGGCGGCGTGCGCGTCGCCGCCGGTGCGGCGGGCGCCGAAACCGTTTCCGTTCTTGTGGGGGTGGATGCTGGGCGGCGAGAACGTGACGGGGGCGTTTGCGCGATTCGGCAACTACTCTCCGGGTGTTGTTGCAGGTTTGCAGCTCCAGCTTCCGCTCTCATCGTCGCACCTCGCGCTTCGACTGGATGGCATGTACCATGGGCTCGAGCACCACATCAACTGCGCGCCACCTTGTTTGCCCGGCGACATCATCTACGATCCCAGCGTGCAGGTGGTGACGATGGGGTTGGATGTCGTCGCGCGACTCAACGGTCGGGAGGTGCGCTGGTCACCGTACATTGCGGGCGGCGTCGGGGCAGCCGTCTCGGTCCTCGGCGATGCGGATCAGAACCTTACCCCGCGACTGGCCGGGCTGCAGGGTGCCGTTGGATTCGAGTTCCGTCTGCGGAAGGCTACGACTTTCGTGGAGGGGCGCTACATCGGGCTGGCGCCAGGTGGACTCGCTGTCTGGGGTTTCGGTTTTCGCTACTGAACTCTGCACCTGGGAGAGCGGACATGAGACGACTGCTTTGGGGCTGCGCCGCGATTGTCTGGGGCCTGGTGGCGAGCGGACCTTCCGTTGCCGCACAGGGCGCGACGTCGTGTGATTCGCCATGCAAGGTGATCCACTTGCCGCTCATCGGGCCCCGCGGGGCAGTGTGCGATTCGCCGTGCAAGCTGATCAACCTGCCGCTCGAGCGTCAGCAGGGGTTTGCTTCGCAGGCGAAATTGCCGTTCATCGTTGGAACCATTGATTCACTTGGCAACGAGGTCGGAGGGCCGGCCTACTTCGCATATCAAGTTGACAAGCCGGCAAAGCCGGTGCCGGCGAACGCCCAACCTGAGTATCCGGAACTGCTTCGGGGCGGGAACGCCGGCGGTGAGGTTGTCGCGGCGTTCATTGTCGACACGCTGGGAGTTCCAGAGGTTGCTTCATTGAAGATTCTGAAATCGACTGGCCCAATGTTCTCCGCTGCCGTGCGCGACGCGCTGCCGCGGATGCGGTTCATTCCGGCCGAAAAGGGAGGTGCCAAGGTCAGGCAGCTCGTGCAGCAGCCGTTCGTGTTCTCGATCGCACGTCGCCCCTGATGCCGTCGGTTGTCGACAACACTGCCGCCCACCGCCTCGAAATCAGCGACGGTGGCCACGTCGCCTTCCTCACCTACCGCATGAAGGGCGACGCGATCGAGTACCTGCACTCCGAAACGCCGCCTGAACTTCAGGGTCACGGCTACGCGAGCGCCCTCGCAAAGTTCGCGCTCGACCGCGAGCTCGCCTCCGGCCGCAAGGTGATCCCCACCTGTCCGTTCGTGCGCACCTACATCCAGCGGCACCCCGAATACGCGCCTGTTATTCTGAAGGGGTGAGTTCGATCCACGAAATGTTGCGCGCGATCCGCCGTCAGGTCCGGACGGCGATCGCGGAACGCGCGGCGCGCGGCACGGTGACGGTCGCAGCGCGGCCGGCTCGCAAGCCGCGCGTGATGCACACGCATCCCGACGACGAGTTCATCGCCGGGAAGCTGTGCGAATGGCACACCCGGCTCAACGCCGAACGGTTCGGCGGCGCGCTCAAGCCGATCGCCGTTCGCGTTTCGAGGCGCATGAAATCGCGGCTCGGTCACTATGCGCCCGAGCAGCGGGGCCAGCCGCCGGAGATCGCGATCTCCCGTCGCCACGTGAAGCGGCACGGCTTCGCCCAGGCGGTGCAGACGCTGCTCCACGAGATGGTGCACCAGTGGCAGGACGAATCGAAGCTGCCGCTCGGGCACGGTGCGGACTTCCGGAGCAAGGCCGTTGAGGTGGGAATAACAGCGCGCGCGAGGCGAACGGTCGACTGATGGCATCGATCCAAAGCAGAACCGCGGTTCTGCTGTAGAACCATCTTCACGAACGGACTATCTTACCACGCATGTCCAATCCCACCTCCGACTCACATCTCGCCTCTCAGCAACTCAAGCCTCGCGAAGGCGATCTGTTCAACATCGACGCCGCGCTGACCGAGGACGAACGCGCCGTGCGCGACTCCGTCCGGCGCTTCGTGGACGAGCAGGTCATCCCGATCATCGGTGAACGATACGTCGCCGGCGGATTCCCCAGGGAACTCATCGCGCCGATGGCCGAGCTCGGCGTGTACGGCGCGAACCTGCCCGAGAAGTACGGCTGTGCCGGGCTCAACAACGTGAGCTACGGCCTCATCATGCAGGAACTCGAACGCGGCGACAGCGGCGTGCGCTCGTTCGCGTCAGTTCAGGGCGCGCTCGTGATGTACCCGATCTATCAGTTCGGCAGCGAAGAGCAGCGCATGAAGTACCTGCCGAAGATGGCGAAGGGCGAGGTCATCGGCTGCTTCGGCCTGACCGAGCCCGACTACGGATCCAATCCCGCGGGCATGTTAACTCGAGCCCGTGCGCAACAAGACGGCTCCTGGATCCTGAACGGCGCCAAGATGTGGATCACCAACGGCTCCACCGCGCACGTCTGCGTCTGCTGGGCGAAGACCGCCGACAACGAT
>DATNET010000057.1:0-2013 GCA_035606745.1 Tepidiformaceae bacterium | reverse complement strand
CGCTCAGCATGTTGATGCTGGCCCAAGCGGCTAGCATCCCGGTCATTGTCACGACGCTGTTCGAAACGGGCGCTGGCGTCGCGATGACCGCACACTTGGCCGCGTTGCTCGGCGCCGGCGCGCCCGCCTGTGGGCTTGCGACTCTCGAACACCTGGAAACGAGCCTCGTGACTGGCGTGCCGAGCATCGATCGCGGCCGGATGTACCTGCCTGCCGGCACCGGTCTTGGCGTCACCATCGACGAAACCGCACTTGCCACCTACGCGAGCGGCCCACTGCGCGAGGTGTCGCTGTGAGCGGCGCCCTACCCGACTGGCTTGCGCACCGCGCGGCAACCATGCCGGGTACGGAGGCTCTGCGCTGTGACGAAGGGGCGTTCAGCTACGCAGACCTGAATCAGCGTGTACTTCGGCTAGCGGGCGCGCTGCAGGCGAGGGGCGCCGCGGCCGGTGATCGCATCGCGGTGCTCGCGACCAATTCCCTCGATCTCGTCGAAGCCATCCACGCGGTGCCGAGGATGGGCGCGGTCCTCGTCCTGCTCAACGGCCGCCTCACCGCCAGCGAACTCGCATTCCAGCTTTCCGACGCAGGGGTCACACTTTTGGTGTGCCACGCGCCCACAGCGGATCTGGCAGCCAGGGCGGCCGCGGAGGCGAATCTCCAGGAACCCGTGGCCCTCCCGCTGGCCGGATTAGAGCCAACCCAAACGTTCGAGAGCCACGACCTGGACGACGTGCACAGCATCATCTATACCTCCGGCACCATGGGCCGGCCGAAGGGTGCGATGCTCACCCTCGGCAACTTCTGGGCAAGTGCCTGCGCCTCGGCCTTCAACCTCGGCACGCAGCCCGGCGACCGTTGGCTTGCTTGCATGCCCCTCTTTCACGTCGGCGGGCTGTCGATCGTCCTGCGCTGTGCAATCTACGGCACGACGGTCGTCTTGCAACGCGGCTTCGATGAGCGCGCAGTCACGGATTCGCTCCACGACGAAGCCGTAACCCACGTCTCCGTGGTGCCTGCGATGCTGCAACGCCTGCTCGACGCCGACGATCGTCAGTGCCCGGCATCCTTGCGCGTTGTCCTTGTGGGCGGCGGGCCCGTACCGCCGCAGCTCCTCGCACGGGCGCTCAGCCGGGGCTTTCCCGTCATCCAGACGTACGGCCTGACGGAGGCGGCGAGCCAGGTCGCGACGCTGGCGCCGGCGGACGCCGCGCGGCACGTGGGCTCGGCCGGTAAACCACTCCTCGTCACCCAACTGCGCATCGATTCCTCGTTCCCCGGCGGGCCCGGCGAAATCCTCGTCGCCGGCCCGACCGTGACGCCCGGCTATTTCGCCAATCCTGCCGCGACCGCAGCAGCCCTGCGCGAGGGCTGGCTGCACACCGGCGACATTGGACGGCTTGATGATGACGGCTTCCTCTTCGTCCTCGATCGCCGCGACGACCTCATCGTGTGCGGCGGTGAGAACGTGTACCCCGCGGAGGTCGAAGCCGCGGCACTCAGTGCCTCGGGGGTGTTGGAGGCGGCGGTCGTCGGCGTCTCCGAACCGATGTGGGGACAGCTCGTCGCCGCCGTCCTCGTCTGTGACGCGACATTCGACCGGGCAGCCTTCGACCGCGACCTCCGAACCCGATTGGCCGGGTACAAGGTGCCCCGCATCGTCGTAACCGTGGGCAGCCTGCCCCGTACCGCGAGCGGCAAAATCCAGCGCAGGCTGGTGCGCGAACTTCTGACGGCACACCTCAGCGAACATGCGATTGCACCGGGGGAGGCGAGCAGATCCCCTGTTCGGTCACTCGATCCTTAATCCGGCCATTCCACGAATGTCGGCAGACGATGCGCCGACGAGGATTTCGAATTCGCCGGGCTCCGTGAACCAGTCGTGGCGCTCCGGATCCCAGGCCGCAAACGACCTCGGCGAGAGCGTGATCTCCACCGTCCGCTCTTCACCCGGATCGAGCACGACCTTCGCGAAGCCCTTCAGTTCCTTTTCCGGCCGCAGGAGCGTTGACT
>DATNET010000588.1:0-2840 GCA_035606745.1 Tepidiformaceae bacterium | reverse complement strand
TACGCCCGGCGCCACGGCGGCCGAAGAGCAGCCGTACATCCACTGCGAAGACCTCTTCAAGATCTACAAGATCGCAAATTTGGAGGTCGTTGCCTTGCGTGGGCTGGACCTGAAGGTCCAGCGTGGCGAGTTGATGGCCATCGTCGGCTCGTCGGGCTCCGGGAAGAGCACCCTGCTGAACATCCTCGACGGACTGGATAAGCCGTCCGCGGGCAGAGCGTTCGTCGGTGGCGAAGATCTCGTGACCATTCCTGAAGCAGAGATGGTGCGTTATCGACGCAAGCAGGTCGGATTTGTGTGGCAACAAACCGGGCGAAACCTCATCCCGTATCTCGATGCGCTACAAAACGTGGAGATTCCCCTCATCCTCGATGGGGTGTCGAAGGGCGCAGCCCGAAGCCGCGCAACCCAGCTCCTCGCCGCCGTGGGGCTGGCCGACCGCATGGACCACCGCCCCGTGCAGATGTCCGGCGGCGAACAGCAGCGCGTTTCGATCGCTGTCGCGCTGGCCAACGACCCGCCGTTGCTACTGGCCGACGAGCCGACCGGGGATCTTGATTCGATCGGCGCGGGGATGGTGTTCGAACTCTTTGGCGACCTTAACCGCCGCTTCGGCGTGACCATCGTCATCGTCACGCACGACCCCGACATCGCAACACGGGTGGACCGCGTCGTTGCCATTCGCGACGGGCGCACCAGTACCGAGGTGCTTCGCAGCGTGCATTCGGATGGGATCACCGTTGGCTATACCCACGAGGAGTACGTGTTGGTGGATTCGGCCGGGCGGCTGCAGATTCCGCGCGCGTATCTCGACAGTCTCAACATTCACGACCGGGCCAAGGTGCTGCTGGGCGAAGGACAGGTTGAGGTGCTGCCGGATGGCATCGCCGTCCCCGACAGGCGAAATGGGGGCCGGCCCTGAGCGGCGCAGTCGTCGAGGCTAAGGATGTCACGCGGCGCTTTGAGCGCGGCGACTCCGAAGTGTGGGCCGTCCACGGGATTAGCCTTTCCGTGCAGCAATCGGAGGTACTCGCGCTCGTAGGGCGGTCCGGCTCGGGTAAAACGACGCTGCTAAACATCCTCGCGGGGCTCGATCGTCCCACAAGTGGCGAGGTTTACTTTCAGGGCACGCGCATCGACAACAAGCCCGAATCCGAGCTGATCCAGCTACGGAGGCACAAGCTCGGGTTCGTGTTTCAATCGTTCGGGCTGCTGCCGTTGCTTTCGGCCCACGAAAATGTCGAACTGCCGTTGCGGATCGCCGGGTTCGGACATGGCGAACGCGTGCGCCGGGCGAAGCGCGCCCTCGAGCTTGTTGGGTTGACGCGGCGCGCCCATCACCGTCCCTACGAGCTTTCGGGCGGCGAACAGCAGCGGGTCGCGATTGCGCGTGCGCTGGCGTGCGAGCCCGTGCTCATCCTCGCGGACGAACCAACGGGCGAACTCGACTCCATCACCGCGCGAGCGGTCTTTGGGTTGCTGCGCGACCTCGCACGCGGCGAGGGGATCACGGTCATTACGTGCACGCACGACCGGATGGTCATGGAGATGGCCGACCGCGTGGAAGAGCTCGCGGACGGGCGCCTGATGGCCGGCCACGAGCGCGAAGTGTGGGAGCACATCCAGGCGCTGCACCCGAAGGCAGAGGCCCGGGCGGAAGTGGCGGCAGCATCTACGGCGACCATCAGCGCACCTCCGGCCGAACCCGAGGAAGAGGAAGACATTTCGCGCTGGGCACCTCCGCCGAGGGCCAGCTGAGTGTCGTGGCCGGGTGACGACAACCTTCCAGCCCACCGACTGACGGCTTTGACCTGGTTCGTGGCTGTTCTCTTGTTCGCCGCCGCCTGCGGGTCCCAAGAACGCCCTGTTACCGATCCGCAGCCAGGCCAACCCGGGGAACGATGGGGTGGATTCATTTTCATGGACCCGGCCTTCCCGGAACCGTTCACCACGACCCCGGCCGCTTCTGGGCCGGTAAAGGATGAAGAATCGATCCCGTCGTCCTATCCGGGGACCCGAGTGTTTCAAAGCGTGGATGACCTCGTGGCCAGCCGCGTCGTCCCGACGGCTGAATTACTGGCGCCCGCCGCGATACCGGCAGGGTACGGCTTCGCCGGCGCCTACGTCGTCGCGCTGGATAATGGCAAGGTTGTCGACGTTTCACTCAGCTATCGCCGGGTAGACCACAGGTACGCGGGCACGCTACCAGAAGTGTTTAGCCCCGACCTGTCCATTGGTTGGACATCACGGGCACCGGAGCCACTTCCCGCTGAAACCGAAGCGACCGACCTTGGGCTGGGCAGGAAAGCGCTCCCGCGGGTCAAAGTCCATGTTCGCGGGTATGACGGCGTGTTCGCCGAAGTCACGAACCCTGACTCGATAGACCAGGACCTGGTAGTCCTCTCCAGCGTGAATTGGTTCGACAAGGATGGCCGGCTCTGGTACGTCCAGGCGGCGGAGCCACTCGACACAATGCTCCAGCTTGCCGACTCTCTCAAAGAGCCGGGCTAACCCGGCGCCCCTGCCTACAGGAAGGTCTGGACGGCCTCGAGGAAGCGCGCCGGAGCTTCGAGCGGGATGGAGTGGCCCGAGCCGGGGATCTCGACGAGGCGGCAGTCAGGGATCTCCTTCGCCATGCGTTCCGCAGTCTCCCGGCTGAGGATGTCGCTCACCCCGCCGCGCAGGAGCAGCGTCGGGACGGTGATCTGGCGCCATGCCTGCCAATTCTCTTCGGTACTCGGCCGTGGGCGGGGGCGACCGGGCGCGCGGAGCGCCTTGTCGTAGCGAAATGTCCAGCGTCCATCGGCAGTGCGCATGAGGTTGTGGCGGACTCGGTTGCG
>DATNET010000546.1:0-6767 GCA_035606745.1 Tepidiformaceae bacterium | reverse complement strand
TCGGCATCGAAGGTTCCGGCTGGGACGTCGGCCACGCGTTACATTTTTTGCTCTCCAACCACGCCCGCTACATCACCGGCCAGGTGCTCGTGGTGGATGGCGGCACCACGCTCCGCGGCCCCGCACGCGATACCGCCTGACGCCGAAGGAGGCTCCACGATGGCCCGGCTTCCCTATCTCACAAAAGCCGACCTCGCGCCCGACGACCAGGATGTCCTCGAACGCGAGATCAACCTCAACCGCATCCTCGCGCACAGCCCGAAAGCTGCTCGAGCGTTCGGCCGGCTGGGTGGCTTCATCCGCTTTCAGAGCAAGCTCGACCCGCGCCTGCGGGAACTGGCGATCCTCCAGGTCGGTTATCTTGCGCGTTCGCCGTACGAGTATTCGCACCACATCAAGCTCGGGCGCGAGTTCGGCGTCAGTGACGATGATATCCGGGCACTCGCCGAGGAGAGCGCAGGGCGTCCGACGCAGCTCGAACCGCTGGCACGGGCTGTGCTCGCGGCTGCGCGCCAATTGACCACGGGCCTTACCGTAGCCAGTGACACGTTTGCCGAACTCAGCGGCGAGCTGGGAGCCGAGCTGGTGCTCGACCTCTTGATGACGATTTCGTTCTACAACGGCGTCGTGCGGCTGCTGGGAGCGGTCGAAATGGATGTCGAGCCCGAATATCTCCGTTACCTGGAAGAGTTTCCGTTACCCTCTGGGTGACGCACCACGCGAAGGAGACCGCCATGCCCCGATTGGCCCCACTCGACCTCGAAAATCTCACGCCCGAACAGCAGCCGGTCGCCGATGCCATTCGCTCAGGCCCGCGGGGCGGCTTGCGCGGGCCGTTCGAGGCGTGGTTGCGGAGCCCGCTTTTTGCGGACAGGGCTCAGAAGCTGGGGGAGTTTTGCCGCTTCAACAGCAGCCTGGCCCCAGACCTCAACGAACTGGCCATCCTGCTCGCGGGGAAGCACTGGAAGGCGCAGTTCGAGTTCTGGGCCCACGCGCGGCTGGCGCGTGAGGCGGGCCTCGCAGAGGGGATCATCGAAGCCGTGCGCCTTGGCAACCCACCGCCCTTTACTCGCGACGAAGAGCGCTCTGTGTACAACGTCGTGACGGAGTACTTCGCTACCAACCGCGTGTCCGACCAGACGTACCGTCGCGCCATATCAGCTCTTGGCGACCGTGGCCTGGTGGACCTGATCGGTGTGGTCGGCTATTACGGGCTTGTCTGCATGACGCTCAACATCTTCGATGTGGCACTTCCGCCGGGGGAGGCGGAGCCGCTGGGGTGAGGGGGGTCGCTCGCGGGTGAATTTGCCCGCTGTTATGGCGCAGGCCGCGTAGGACACGGCGGCAGGTAGGGCTGCGTGACCTGCTTCGCTCGGCTCCCTTAGGCGGTCGCCGTACTGAGGGTGAGTTGCCGACGCTCCGGGCCGGACTACTCGCCGCGTTCCCGCCTCGGTGGAGTTCGCGGCTAGCCCGCCTCTGCGTTTGGCATGCCGCTGGCGAGTGGCTCCACGTAGCGGCGGATGGCGAGGGCGGCTGCCGCACCTTCGCCCGCTGCCGAGGCTGCCTGCTTCGTGCTGCCGGCCCGGACATCACCCGCCGCGAAGATGCCCGGCACATTCGTTTGCAACGAGGCATCGGTGGTGATGAAGCCGAGGTTGTCCATCTTCACCAGGTCTTTGACCATCCCGACGTTCGGGGAAAGCCCGATGAAGACGAAAACGCCTGCCGCTCCCAGCTCTCGTTCTTCCCCGGTCCTGGTGTCCTTCAGCGCGACACGATCGAGGTGGTCCTTGCCTTTGAACGCGACGGGTGAGGCGTTCGTAACGACCTCAATTTTGGCGTTCTCTCCGACCTTTTCGGCGACGACCTTGCTCGCGCTGAGGTGCTCATCGCGCGTGACGATGGTCACCTTGTTCGCGAACTTGGTGAGGAAGATGCTTTCCTCGCCGGCGGAATTGCCGCCACCGATAACGACGACGTCCTGGCCGCGGTAGAACGGACCATCGCAGGTGGCGCAAAAGTGCACGCCCGCGCCGAGGAAGTCGTCTTCGCCCTCGATCCCCAGCCGCCGGTACGTCGAACCAAGGGCGAGGAGCACTGCCCAGGCCCGGTATTCGCCACCATCCGCGGTGTTCACGACCCGGTACTGTCCGTCGATAGAGACACGGGTGACCTCTTGGGCCGAGAGGATCTCGACCCCGAAGCGCTCTGCCTGTGCCCGAAGGCGGTCCGCGAAGTCGGCGCCAGTTACGCCTTCCGGGAACCAGGGGAAGTTGTCGAGGCGCTCCGTGACACCGGCCTGGCCGCCGACGCCGCCGCGTTCAATAACCAGCGTCTCGATGCCCTCGCGCGCCGTATAGAGCGACGCGGTCAGGCCGGCCGGGCCGCTGCCAACAATGATGAGGTCGTAGAACTGGCACTTCGCCGTGGTTTGAAGCCCGAGTTTTGCTGCGAGCTGCGCGTTCGAAGGTTCGACGAGGTTGCTGCCGTCACCGAACACGATCGTCGGGATGACGTGCTTGCCATTGTTGATGCGCTCAACGAGGGCGAGTCCTTCGGCATCGCTGTCCACATCGACGAACTTGTAGGCGACGCGTTGTTCGCCAAAAAACTTCTTGCTGCGCTTGCAGTCGCTGCACCAGTTGGTGCCGTAGAGCACGATGTCGGGCTCGGCCACGGGCGATCACCTCGAAGAAAGGGTCGCGCGTTTGGCGCGCGTGCGATAGTTTCGCACGCGCCGAGGTGTCCGGTGCTACGTGAGGAGGATGAGGCGGTCCAGCCCGCGGAAGCCGGGGACGGTCTTCCAGATGTATTCCTGTGGCGCGAGACGAAGCGTTGGGAAGTGGCGAAGGATGGCCGCCACGCCGATCTGCGCTTCGAGCCGGGCGAGCGGTGCGCCAAGGCAGTAACGCCGGCCGCCACCGAACGCCAGGTGGTCGATGTCTTCACGCGTCACGTCGAATTTGTGGGGGTCCGTATGCAGGCGCGGGTCGTAGTTGGCTCCGCCGAGGGCCACGGTGATCGATTGGCCGGCGTGCATGGGGCAGCCCGCTATTTCGCGCTCGTCCACGGTGATGCGGCCGGAGTACGTCACCGGACCTTCGAAGCGCAGCATCTCTTCGACCGCGTTGGGGATACGCGACGGCTCGCGGCGCAGGAGGTCGGCCTGTTCCGGGTGTTCGAGGAGGTTCTTGATGCCGTTGCCCAGGAGGTCCGTGGTCGTGATGTTTCCTGCGCCAAGAAGCAGAAAAATCATCGTGACAACTTCGTCGTCGCTGAAGAAGTCTCCGCTTTCCTGCGCGTGCAAGAGACCCGTGATGAGGTCGTCGCGTGGATCGGCGCGGCGCGCGGCGATGGCCTTGCGCAGGTAGGCATCGAATTCCTGGCCGGCGATTTCCGCCTTGCGCTTGGTTTCTTCGGAAGCGAATGGGTCGAAACCTGCAGCGACTCCCTCATCGGTCCAGCGCTTGAAGTCGGCCTGGTCGGCGGGGTCCACTCCGAGCATTTCTGCTATCACGATCGTCGGGTAGGGCTGGCAGAACGCGGGCATGAGGTCGAACGATTCGACATCCCCGACCCTGTCCAGGAGCTCGTCCGCGATCTCTTCGATGCGTGGGCGCATTCGCTCAATCGCACGCGGGGTGAACGCTTTGGAAACGAGTCCGCGGAGCCGGGTGTGGTCGGGCGGGTCGAGGAAGAGCATGCTCTGCGTGCCCCTTGACTCACCGGATTCAGCTTCGCCCATGCGGTCACGGAACATCTGGTTGAAGGTGCCGTCGGCTGCCTTGCGTGGGTCGACCGCGAGGTCGCGGTCGTTGAGGATTGCCTGCACATCTTCGAAGCGGCTGACGATGTAGCGGCCCAGCTGCGGGTCGTACTGGATGCGCCCGGCTTCGCGCACGCGGTCGAGCAGCGTGAAGGGGTCTTTCTGGTACTCGGGGTTCAGCGGCGAAAGGGCGATACCGTTCGGCACGGGATCGGAGGTTGCGTCAGGGGTGTCGTTGGTGGAGGCAGCGGGGGCGTCGGTCATGGCGTCAACTCGCAAACGAAGATGGGGACATCATAGCAAACTCGAAGGTAATTCGGGATCAGCCAGATGCGCGGACGTACCCGATGTCCGGCCCAAAGCGTAGGCTTCGATTCATCGTCCCTCGTGCAAATTCACCGCAGGAGCCGCCCATGGATTTCCAATTCGCGCCCGAAGAAGAAGCGTTTCGCGGCGAAGTCCGCTCGTTCATCCGCACAGAGTTCCCAAAGGTCCGGGACGGAGAGTCGTTTACGAAAAAGCTCTCGGAAAAGGGCTGGCTGACCATGTCGTGGCCGGTGGAGTACGGCGGCCAGGCGGCAGGGCACATGCGCCAGCTCGTCTACAACGAGGAGATGGCATACCACCGCGCGCCCGGCCAGACGATGGGCACTGACCGCGTGGGCCCGACCATCATCCTGTTTGGGACGCCCGAACAGAAGGCCGAATTTCTTCCCAAGATCGTGCGCGACGAATTGAACTGGTGCCAGGGCTTTTCGGAGCCCGGCTCCGGATCCGACCTCGCGTCGCTGCAGACGCGCGCCGTGCGCGACGGCGATTCCTACATCGTCAATGGCCAAAAAATCTGGACCTCTGGCGCACAACGCGCCGACTACATGATCCTGCTGGCGCGCACCGATCCCGATGCGCCAAAGCATCGTGGCATCACCTACTTTTTGCTGGACATGAAGTCACCCGGCGTGACCGTCCGCCCACTCGCCCAGATGAACGGCCGCGCAGACTTCAACGAAGTCTTCTTTGAGGATGTGCGCGTGCCCGCGACCGCAGTGGTTGGCGAGGTCAATCGTGGCTGGTACGTCTCCACGGCCACGCTCGACTTCGAACGGTCGGGCATCGGCCGGGTCATCGGCAGCCTTCGGACGTATGAGGAAGTGGTCGAATACGCGCGCACAGCGCCATCCCGAGACGATTCGAACGCGACGCTGTTCAGCGTCCCCTCGGTGCGGCACGCACTGGCCGACATCGGTTTGAGCTTCGTCGTTGGCCGGCTGATGTCGTATCGCGTGGCATGGATGCAAAGCAAGCAGCTCATCCCGAACTACGAGGCCTCGATGGCGAAGACGTTCGGGACGGAGCTCGCCCAGAAGCTGGCGCGTGTCGCGATCAACAGCGTCGGCCTGGGTGGACAGCTCACGGGTGGGCCAGCGGCGCCACTTAGTGGCCGCATTGCCGACCTATACCTGTCGACCGTATCGCTGACCATCGCCGCGGGCACGTCCGAGATTAACCGCAACATCATCGCCCAGCGCGGTCTTGGGCTACCGCGAGGCTGACCGCGGGACGAGGGGCAGACGAACCGGTGTGGCGGACGTGCGATAATCGTTTGTGGGGCATGCGGCCGCCCCCGGAGGAGCACAAATGGCGAAGCAAGCAAAACCGCGGCCCGGACACCCCGGCCACCCGGGCGTCCCGGACAACTCTCGGCCCCCTTCCATAAAGCAGGGTGGCGGAAAACAGATCCGCGTGCCGGTCAAGAAATAGGTTGGCAGCGCCGAAAGCTTTGAGCGCGGGCGTACAATCGCCACTATGCAGTACGTTCGCGAAGCCGGCAGCGACCCGTCGTTCCTGCTCAAGGCGCTGAGCGAGGCGTCCGGCGAGTTGCGCCGCGCCTTTTATGGCCTCAGGCGGCGCGAGCTCATGGCCCCGGGTTCCGGCATGGATGAGGGCTGGCGGCTCAAGGCGATCCCGTTCCACATGCGCGAAACGGAACGCGTGGCGCTGGACCAGTACAGGATGGTCCTCGCGTATCCTGAATCGGAAATCGAACACAACGACCTCGACGATATCCCGTTCGAAGAGGACTACCGGGACGAAGACGAGGATGACCTGCTCGAGGAGTTCCACTACCTGCGCCGCCAGAGCAGCTACCTCCTCTGGGACCTGATGCCTTCGGACTGGGATCGCGGAGGGACGGACCCGTATCGCGGGCGCATGACCACGCTCCAGATTGTCCGCGAAATGTACCAGCACGACCTCGAACACCTCTGGCAGGTGCGCCGCATGATGGATTCGCTGGCGAGCGTCCGGCGGTGATCCCGGTCCTGCGGATGGTGGCGCCTACGAGCGCCCAGCTCGCCGGGGATCCCGGCGCACCTTCGGCGGCAATAATCAGCGCGCGTGGCTTGGCCATGGAGCGTCTCATCCTGTCGACCAGTGCCTGTGGGCTTGGCATCGAACTGGGCGGCGAAACGGTGGTGGTCCGCGGCAGCCGCTCGGACCTCGCCCGACTCGAAGAGGAACTGCGACACCGAGGCGAGTTCCGCGTGGCGGAGGCTTTGCACCGCTACCTTCATCCGGTGCCCGGCTGGCAGCTCAGGACGCGCACGCTGCCATTGGACCGGCCGCAGATCATCGGCATCCTCAACCTCACCAACGACTCGTTTTCCGGCGATGGTGTCGGAACAGATGCCACTGCAGCGTTGCGCCATGCCGCGGAACTTCAGCTCGCCGGCGCGGACATCATTGATGTCGGCGGCGAGAGCGCTCGCGCCGACCGGCCCGTCGTGGAGGCAGGCGAAGAGGCCCGGCTCATGGCTGCGGTCATCGCGGCTCTCGTCCGCGAACGCCATGTGGTTTCGTGTGACACGTACAAAGCCGCCGTGGCCCAGGCGGCGCTCGATGCGGGGGCGGAGATCATCAACGACATCTCGGGGCTGACCATTGGCCGCGAAGCCGCCGAAGCGGCGGCACGAGCGGGCGCCGGCTACGTCCTCAACTATTC
>DATNET010000527.1:0-7324 GCA_035606745.1 Tepidiformaceae bacterium | reverse complement strand
GTTCCGCTCTCGGCAATCCACGATGGCGACCGAGTCTCTGTGATCGGCGGAAACGCCGCCGCGCCGGCCGCAATTCTCGCGCAACACGTTCCCTCGCCCTGATATTACTCGGTCCGAAGGGCCTGAGCGTCGGCAGTCGACGCCATGATGAGCGTGGCAGCCACGAGGGCTATCGCAAACACGGCAAAGACCACGCCTACGGCTCCAGCCACCACGGCCCACTGCGTTTGAAGGACAAAGCCCGGCTCCACGTGCGCGCCGGTTTCCGTGACGTTCAGGAACGAAAGCATCTGTCGCCCGACGGTCACACCGAGTGCCGCACCCGCCGCGGTCCCAGCAATGGCCACGACGGAGTACTCGAGCGCCAACATCCGGAGCAGTTGCCCTCGCGACACGCCCATGGACCGGACCACGGCGAGTTCGGTTTTTCGGCGGCTGAGCGAAGTCATCAGTGAAACGAGCAGCGCCGCCGTGACGAGTGTTAGGACCGCCACAAACGAAATCAGCAATATTCCGCTTCCGCTAGCGGCGATGAGTGGGTTGCGGCTGTTCCGGTCAAGCGTTTGGGCCTGGCTCTCAACCCGGCTCAGCCCTAGTGCCGGCACGCTGAGCGCCTGGACCGCTGCCGCGGCGTCTGCGCCCGGTTTGAGCGAAACAAAAACATCGGTTGGAACCAGGTCGGGATCATTCGCAAATGCCGAGGTCGCGTTCCACGTTTCGAGCTGATCACGGTTCACGACGATGACAGGGCCATCGCTTGAGGGGGCGGTTGGAAAGAGCGAAAAGGTGCCGGTGATGCGGATCGGGACGAGCGTCGAGGTCCCCGCAAAGAGCGTGGTGCTGTCGCCCACGTGCAGCCCCATCGCGGTCATAAAGGAATCGCTGGCGAGGGCCGCGATGGGAAGCGCCTGCGGCGTGGAATAGAAGCCCCGCGTATCGGCGCCCCCGCCCGGGTGGAATGCAAATTCGGCTGCGCCGTTGCCCGAATGAACGGCCGTCGAGGTCTCACTAATGTTGTCCTGGGACTGCGACCTTGAGGCGAAGGCGGCCCACTTCAACGGCCCCTCAAAGTCTTCTACAACCGTACTCTTACCCGCGGCGTCCGCGACACTAATGTCATCAACAAACAACGGGGCGAATGGCAGGACAAAGCCGTTTGATGGCAGCGTCATTACGACTGACACCAAGGTGATAGGAGCCTGGAGTGGGCCGCCGGAAAGCGGCGCGATGGGCGCAGAGAGCTGCTGCCATTTCCCGCCTGTGTCGCCCTCGCCAAGGAGCGCACTAAAATACCTGCCGGACTTGTCCCGAAGGCGGGCCCAGAGGGATACATTCGCGAGCGTGCTATCGCCCTTTGCCCACATGCTGATGGAGACCGGGGCTCCTGGGACCGGCTCGCCCGGGACAACGGCCGGTGCGGCGAGCGTCGCCATCAGCCCGGACAGCGGCTTCGAACTAAAATCGCTACGCCACCAGAGCATCTTCGGGATGGCCGCGGGATCAACTCCCACGAGTTGGAACGTCTGATCGATGGAGCCAGGCGAGGCGGGCCCGGCCTTCACGCGCGTTACGAGGCTTGCCTCGGAGACCCCAGGTGTGGATTCGAGCTTCGATTCGAACTGCGACGCCGGATCCGGCAAGGGCACGCCACCAAGGCTGGTCGCGCTGATGTCGGCGCCAGTTTCGTAGCCGGCCCGGTCCTGGTATGACTTGTTGGTGGTCGCGGCGTAACTGGCACCGTAGCTGCCGACCGCCACCGCCATCATCAACAAGAGGGTGAGGCGCGTGTACTGGCCGGAGTTTCGCACGACCTGGACGAGGCCCAGTGAGACGCTCGCCCCGGCGACGGCATTGAGCACGCGTGCAACCGCGCGAAGCAGCATCGGGTAGAACCGCAAAATGAGCGCAGCGGCTGCCGCGATGACCAGCGCCGGAGCTGCGAGGAGCAGAGGGTCGCTGCTCAGCCCGCCTGTCGCCGATGGCTCGAACGCGGAGCCGCGCTGATGGAGTTCGAATAGTGCCAGCCCCGCGATCCCGGCGAAGACGAGGTCCAGGTAGTAACGGTGCAGGATCGAGGCGCCCGGCCGGGTCTCGGCCCGGCGCTGCGTCGCCGTGCTGCGCCGGGCAACGATCAGCGCCGGGGGCAGCAACGCCAGCAGCGAGAGCGCTACCCCGACGGCGGCCGCAAGGAATGACAGGGCCGGCACGGTCACGGGCAGGAGCGAACCACCCGTGACCGCATGAAACGTCGGAGTCGCCCCGAGGAGCGCGGTGGCCGCCGCAGCGAGGAACGGAGAAAGCAGCACCGCAGGGACGCCGATCAGCAGCCCCTGCCATGCGTAGATACTGGCGATTTGGCTCATGCTGGCGCCGCGGCTTCGCAAGAGCGCGATCTCTGCCGATTGGCGCTCCACGACGATTGCCGAGACGAGCGCAACATAAAACAAGGCGATGCCGCTAATCTCCAGGAGCAGCACGGTGAGCGGGATTTGCTGGTAGCTGGCGCTCGTCCCGAACTTTGCGAGCGTGTCCCGGAGCGGGCTGAAGGCGGTGCCGCCGAGCGGCTGAAAATCCGCCGTGAGGCCGATGATGTCGTTGCGGGCCAGCTGAAAATTGGCGCGGTTCAGCTTGGTGGGATCTGCAAACACGTTCCAGGAGATCGCCGCCCGGTAGCCCGGATACGCATTTCCGAAAACAGTCAGGATTGAGCTTTGGTCGGCGAACATCGGTATGACGGGGCCGATGTCCGCTATGCGCAGTCGGAAAGGGTCGAAGTACGGAGACGATGGCCCGACCCAGAACGGGTCCTGCGGGTCCAGCGGCTCGATGATGCCGACAACCTTCGCCGGATAGGAAAAACCCGCCGTCGCGTGAGGGTCGCAGGGCGGCGGCGGTGGCGGCGGATCAGTTTGGGGCAGGACACGCTGACACGTGTCGAAGCCTTCGCGCATATCGAACAGGTCGCCCGGCTTGAGGCGCGCCACCGCCGCTGCCTCGCTGCTGACCGCCACTTCCATCGGCGCCCCAGCGGCCGACGCGACTGGCAATCGGCCCGAAACAATCTTCACGTGGCTTTCGTAGCCAGGCAGTGACTGCGGCTGTGCCTGCAGCATGCCGGTCGTCGACGGTGCGCCAGGTTGAGCGATGCCGAATCGCCCCAGTTGGATGTATTCGGCCTGGGAGGAGGTGAACCAGCCGATGCGTTGGTCGATGCGCTGCTGGACGGCTGACCGAAGGGACTTGCCTTCGGCAGTCTGGAGCGGCACGTTGGTGAACTGAATTTGGGTGCTGGGCTGGGAACTGAGCTGGTCGCGGATAGTGAACGTCAGCCCGAGGTCGGCCATCGCGCGGTTGTAAATCGGCGCTGCGGCCAGCAACGTTGCGGCCACGAAAACGCCGAGCGCAACGACCGCCATGAGCCGTTTGCTCGCCAGGCTCCGGCGGAGGGCCAGCCGGACTATCGAATCTGCAGCCATCGGGACGCCACTCTACGCCCCGTCCCAATGAGCCGCGACTTCGCGTTGCAGAGACGTCCTTTGAGGTTCAGGGACGTTAACTGCAGCGTGCTCAAACTTTCACGGGGACGACCAGTTCTGTAGGCTTGCGAGCGCGGCTGGGTAGGTGAGATTTGGCGGCCGGCGGCGCGGTGCCTGGCCGCTGCGAGACCGAGTTACCGGAATTCAGCCACATCGGCTGGAGCATAAGGAGCAGCATGGGACATCTCGGCGCGGTCATCGGGATGGTGGGCCGCCGCAGCCTCGGCCACTGGCGTTTGCTCGTGGCCGTCATTGCGGGCGTCGTCCTGTCGTCCGCGCTGATGTCCAGCGTGTTCCTGTACTCGGACGCAATTCGCGACCTTGGGCTGACGCATGCGTTGTCGAGCGAGCCCGCGCAGGCGCTCGACCTGCATCAATACGACTCCAACGGCTCAAGTCTGCCGAGCGAATACGAGTCCCGCCAAAAAACGATTACCAGCCTGATGGCCGCCTACGCCAGTGACATCACTACGCAAACGTGGCGATGGGGCACATCCGCGACGTTCTACCCGACGGCTACCGGCGAGGCCGTTTCGAAGGACGATTCGAGGCCGCGCGCCCAGTTGCAGTTCCAGCAAGGCCTCGCCGACCACGTCCAGGTTGTCGCCGGGCGTATGCCCACGACCGCGGTCCCGGGCGCCACGGGAACGGAACCCGTCGTCGAGGTAGCCATCGGGAAAGCAGCGGCCGACGCGCTGCACGTCAAGCTGGGCGACGAATTCGACCTTCACCCGTCGTGGCGGGACGACGGGCTGTTGGTCAAGGCGACAGTGGTGGGAATCATCCAGCCCAAGGATCCCACGGAGGACTATTGGGGCGGCGAAACCGACCGCTTCCTCGTCAACAGCTCGGGCTACTCGACCTACCCGTTCTTTCTTGATGAGGCTTCGTTGATCCAGGGCATTGGCGCGGCGATCCCGGAGATGGACATAAGCACGGAAACGCTGGCCATCATCGATCGCGGGCGGATTAACAGCACGAACGCCCAGGGCGTCGAAAATCGCGTGAACGCGCTCCGCAGCACCCTGGCACAGAACGTGCAGGGCTCGCGGCTGCAAACCATCCTGCCGGACACCATCGAGAGCTTTCGCAGCAAGCTGTTCTTTACGCGGCTGCCACTGTTCACCCTGATGATTCAGATCGTCGGCATCGTGCTGTTCTACATCGTGATGGTGGCCAGCATGGTCGTGGAGCGGCAGACCGGCGAGATAGCACTGCTCAAGAGCCGAGGTGCCAGCACCGGACAGGTGCTCACCGTCTTCGCAATCGAGTCGTTTTTTATCTGCGTGTTCGCCGCCGTCACTGGACCGTTTCTCGCCGTCGCAGCCATCGCCGGGCTCGGGCTAACGCCCGCCTTCCACGGGCTAAGTGGCGGTCACCTGCTCCACGTCCCGATCAGCAGCGGTGCCATTGGGCTTTCCGCGTTGGGCGCGCTGCTTGCGTTCTTCGCCCTGCTGTGGCCGGCCTACCGAGCCTGCCGATACAGCATCACAAACTACAAGCAGGAGATCTCGCGCCCGAAGACGCAGCCAATCTTCCTGAAGTACTACCTGGACCTGGTGGTGGTCGGGGTCGGCGCCCTGGCCTTTTATCAGCTGCGCCAGCATGGGTCGCTCGCTACCAAGTCGCTGTTCGGAGGCATGTCGGCAGACCCCGTGACGCTGGCAACGCCGTCGCTCGTCATCCTTGCGACTGCCCTCGTGTTCCTGAGGCTATTCCCGCTGCTGCTGCGCGTAATCGCCTGGGCTGCCGGGCGGTTGAATGGCGCCGCCATCTCGTTCGGGCTAACGCACATGGTACGCAGCCCAATTCAACACAGCAGGCTCATTCTCCTGCTCATCCTGACCACTGCCGTCGGCGTGTTCGCGGCTGGCTTTCGAGCCACGCTGGAACAGGGTTACCGCGACCGCGCCGCGTACGAAGCCGGCTCCGAGGTACGCATCGGAGATGTTCGCAAGCCCTATGCGGTCCCCGCACCGCAATTCGACAGTGCGATAGCCGCGGCGACGGGCTCACAACACTTTAGTCCGGTCGTGCGCCTCGATACGAACGTCAGCCTCGGCCAGTACTCGTCCACGAACGCCAGCATCATGGGCGTCCAGCCAGATTTCGCCAACTTTGCGTACTGGCGCGGAGACTTCGCCAACTCCTCGCTGGCCTCGATCGTCAAACGTCTCCAGCAGCCGCCGCCTAACCTTCCGCCGCGCACGGCGATTCCCCCGGGTTCTCGCTTTGTGGGCGTCTGGATGGAGCTTTCGGTCCCCTCGAGCGTGGTTTCGCTTGGGCTACGCGTACGGCAGCCGGACGGCATCATCCTGGAGTACCGGATGTTCTCTGAATCGGCTACACCAGCCAATACATGGGCGTTCTACGTGGCCGATTTGTCCAAGCCAACGCTGACCCTCGCGAACCCCGTGAACCTCAACACACCTCGTTCGTTCGATTCGTTCTATCTCCGCATGCAGGGCGGGCCGCCGCAGGTACCGGAAGAAGACGCTGCTGCCTTTGATGACCTGCAAACGACCACCGCCGCGTCGCTGCCGCCCGGCTGGGGAAGGGCCGGGTTCGAGGGCGGCACGGTGATCGAACCGTTCAACGACCTGAGCCGCTACGAAGTCATCAGTGGGCTTTCTGCGGGCGGCAGTCCGGGGACACTGACAAGGGCCGGCGCCACCAGTGGCCGAACCGGCAATGTTGCGCGGCTAACATTTATTCGTGGCCGCGGCGGCGTGGGGATGGTTGGACTGCGTGGAGGTACCGATCAGCGCGCCCTTCCAGTCGCTGTCGACGATGGCTTCCTCAAAGAGGCGGACAAAAAGAATGGCGATGACTTTTTGGCTTACATCAACGGCCAATACGTCAAGTTGAAAATCGTGGCGACCTTCCACCTCTTTCCGGGATTCGTTCCGGCGCAGGGAGTGCACCTCTTTATCGCTGATGAGAGCGGCCTCGTAGACGCCGCGACACGTTCGCCCGGCGGTGCCGGTGGCGTCTTTCCCAGCGAAGCGTGGCTCTCCGACCGTGGGGGTACGGGGCTGACGCAAACCTCGCTATCGGCGAAGGGCCTGGACGCGGAGACGGTGCTGGACCGCCAGGCAATCCTGGCATCGCAATCCGCCGACCCGCTAATCGCCGCGAGCTGGCAGGGGATTCTCTTCCTCAGCTTCGCCGCCGTGCTCCTCTTGAGTGCCCTGGGCTTCATCACCTACTCGGGCTTGAGCGCGCAGGCGCGGTCTCTAGAGTTCGCCATCCTTCGAACGATGGGCATGTCGAGCAAACAGATCCTGGGCATTGTGTCATTCGAGCAGTGCTTCGTGGTTGCCGCCGGTGTGGCCGCCGGGACCTTGCTCGGGTTCCCGCTCAACAAGGTGATGATCTCTTCCATGGGGATCAGCGAACAGGGCACCAGCGCTCTGCCTCCGTTGCTCTCGCGAATCGGAGTCGACGCCATCATCACGGTGTATGTCTTGCTCGGCATCGTCCTCGCCACGACCATCGCGGCGCTCGTGGTGCTGTATTCGCGGCTGGCCGTTAGCCGCGCGCTAAGGATGGGCGAGCTGTGATAGCATGCCGCCTGTTGCAGCTTCGGGGGTTCGACGCTTGCAACGTTGGCAGTTTCACTGCCAAACCGGGGGGCCTGTGAACACTACGCCCGGCGCCACGGCGGCCGAAGAGCAGCCGTACATCCACTGCGAAGACCTCTTCAAGATCTACAAGATCGCAAATTTGGAGGTCGTTGCCTTGCGTGGGCTGGACCTGAAGGTCCAGCGTGGCGAGTTGATGGCCAT